>JAAYNQ010000183.1 GCA_012520725.1 Syntrophomonadaceae bacterium
GAAAAACCCTTGAAGAATTATTAGCAGATACAGCAAAAAGAAATGAAATCGTTGCCCATATGAGAGGAGCAACTGGTTTATCTATACGCAAAATTGCTAATCTACTAAATCTCAATCGAGGTATTATTCAGAATATCAAACCAAAATAAAAATCTATTTATGACAAAAGAACCTGACAAAAGAACCGTCCCCTTGTCATCTTATATGCCGGTCGGCCAACAACATTTGGTTCTGTTCTTAAAAATCCAAGTTCTTTCATATCGAGTGAGTTAGCAAATGCTTCTATTACTCGAACTGGGTTATCATTACTCGAACTGGGTTATCAGATGTTATATAGTCATCTATTGCCTCAGGAAATAGGGTGATTTGGTACCGGTCTTCTCCTTGTATGTAGGCCATTCTTCCACCTCCGCATCACCCTATTATTCTATTTTGATTTCTATTTTCCCTTTTTCTGTGGGAGTTTTCACACAGGCTGACGGTACTGTTGAGAAAATTATGGAGCAGTGGCAAGGGAAAAGAGTGATATACCTAACCGAAGATTATTTTCAGAATTTTTACATACGCTCCGTTATTCTCTTTTTATTACTCGCAGCATTGGTTGCAATATATTTTGCAAGACATATCATGGGCCGTTTATCATTTTAGGCTGTATCAGGAGGAATGTAGTAATATATATATAATATTCTATAACAAACTGTAAGCCATCCGGTCTTTAGACAGGAGGTGTTTATTTTGGACTTTATGGGTGATAAAGTCATTAAGAACCTAAATGGAGTTAAACATAAAGCACCGGAATCCTTTGGCAATTCAGATTTGGCTGTATTAAAGAGCAGCTTTTTTGTTGAAGGAGATAACTATTTCGATTGCTATCATTTTGCCATGCCAAAAGTCGAAGTCCAATCCTTTTTTATTGATAACAAAAAAAGGAACCTGCCGAAGAACACAATATTAGCGACAAATCCGGGACAGAAGTTAAAGGTTTCGCCAATCAACTTAGAATATAATAAATCCAATGATATCAAATTTGTTTGTATGTTTATTGAGACACAGAAGCTTCAGGAATTATCAAAAGCGGAATTAAACAAAACTGATTTGTTATTTAAGAATAATATTAATTATCTAAGCAATAGCATTTCAGCCTTGATTTCTAAATTGGAAGCTGAATTTAGGAATAAACAGTTCGGATATCAATTCATTCTGGATTGCCTTTCTATTGAGATAGCGGTTAGTATGTTAAGAGAGATGAATAGCAATATGCTGTGCGTTCGTGAGCTTCGCAAATACACGGCTAAAAAAGAGATAAACATGATAATCGACTTTCTTTGGGAGCATGTAAATAAGGAGTTTTCCCTGGATAAACTCAGCAGAATTGTGAACTTGAGTCCGTATTATCTAGTGAGGCTGTTCAAGGACAATACCGGCAAAACTCCTTATGCGTATTATATGGATATAAAAATCAGCAAGGCTATAGAATATTTAAAGGCAGGAGAGCATTCTATTACCGAAGTAAGCCTTATACTGGGTTTTTCAAGCCACAGTCACTTTTCTTCAATTTTTAAAAAAAGGGTTGGGATGACACCCTCGGAGTTTATAAAAAGGCTTTAGCAATATCTTTAAAATCTTGGCTAAAGAACAAATATATAACGCATTTAATACTTACATGTCCTGGGCGTGTCATCCTGAGCATTAGCAAAGGATCTATCTCCCAGTCAGAATGTCCGGGCGTCGCTTCTTAAGTGACAGGTAAAGTAATGTAATACTATTAATGTGTTGTATATAGCAATAATTTAACAAGTATTTAGCAATCAGCTGATATCTAGGAAAGTACATTATTGATAAAATCTCCTTGTAAGGATTACTTACAGGGAGATTTTTTCATGTCAGGATATGATTTTTTGGGAAGTTTATACGAAGGTGTAAGTATTTTGTAAGTGCTTGAAGATGTGAAGATTTTTTCAACTAGTCAACTCTATAAGTTAAGTGACCACCTTGCGTTCCGGCTCTCCTATGCAGTGTAAATACCGAATGTGGGGCAATAAATCAATATTGTCCAGGCAAAGAAAGGGGCTACAGACATGTATTACAAGCCTAGAGCAAAAAGCGTGATATCCTTCCTGCTTTCAGTTTTGCTGTTCATGACGCTTCTGCCGGTTACGGTATGGGCGGCAACCCTTAATGTTACAGACGAAGCGGGATTAAGGACAGCAATTTTGAATGCAAACGACGGCGATATCATCAGCATCGATGCCGATATAACGCTGACCGAAACACCTTATACCCTTATGATTAATGAGGATATTACGCTCACTTCGGCTAACGGTTCAACCCTGGATTTAGGGGGTAATAATGGCAGCAAGATCCAAATATCTTCAATAGCAGAGGCAAAATTTTCCGGAGACCTTAAGGTTGCCGGCAGCGACATTTATGTTGTTCATGTGTTTGGAGCATTCACGCTGGAAGGAAATGCGTCCATCGAACAAACCAAAGGCGATGGTTCTGTATATGCCATTTACAACGGCAGCGGTGGTACGGTTAATATTACTGGTGGGAACATAAAAAGCACCAAGTATGCTGTTCACAACAACAGCGGCGGTACAGCTAATATTACCGGCGGGAACATTGAAGGCACCTACACTGGTATTGCAAATTTTGGGGTATTGACCATTAGCGAAGTCAATATCCAGGGGTCTTATGCCGTATCTGTAGGGAACGGCGCAACAGCCGATATCAGCGGCGGAACGTTTACAGGTATCACCCCTGGGGAGTATGCCCTGAGTACCGGCGGTACAGCTAATATTACCGGCGGCACTTTTAACGGAACCGTCAGCACAGCCTCAGGCGGCACCATCAATGTGGATACAACAGGAGAAAATGTAAGCATTTCAGGTGGTGTAAGCTTCCTTACAAATACTGGCCAAATATGGCAGTTCCTCTCTGCAATTCCAGACCCTGTCGACATGGCGACCGGCAGCCCCGAGACAATAACGCTGCAGGGGGTAGGTACCGGGGTTTCTTTCGCAATTGACAGCGACGAGACTCCCGTCGGCTTGGGAGCCAGTATATCCGGTAATACCGTTATGTTGGAGCCCACGTCGTCAGGTACGTATTCCCTGGTTCTGACCGCACAGGTCGCCGGTGATTATCCGCAGGTATGCACATTGGCCATTCCCGTCACGGTCACTGGCCCACCAGTATGCGCAATCGGTGCTGTCCAGTACGATACGCTGGATGCTGCTCTTTCGGCTGTTATGGACAGCGAAACTATTAAACTACTAGAATCCATCACCCACAACTCCCCGGTTGCGATTGAAGGAAAGAATATTACATTCGATCTGGAAGATGGTTCACTGACAATTGACACATCCTCTGGAACGGCGCTGACCGTAAAGGATGGCACGGTCACACTTACCGGCAGCGGGTATCTCGACGTAAAAGGAGAAATTAAAGGCATAATGGCCGATAACGCTAGCATTACTGTAAGATATGCAGAAGCCACAAACGGTGTGGGCGCATTTGCTCAAAACGGCGGGCAGATTACTGTGCAGGGCGACGCTAAAGGGTCCGACACAGGGGCATACGCCACCGGAGCGGGCAGTATGGTTACAGTTAATGACGACGCCATGTCCACTGCCCTCGGCGGCAGAGCGGTGGAGGCAGCGGCCGGAGGCGAGATTCAGGTGATGAACAACGCTCTTGCCACAGGTCCGAATAGTTATGGCGCGAAAGCAACAGGCGCCACCATTAGTATCCTTGGAGACGCAAACGGTGTGGAAGGCGGCATATGGGCCCTGAACACAGGTGAAATAACCATCGGCGGGAATGTTGTTGCCGATGGGGGCGGAAGCTATGGCGCCAAAGCAGAAACCGGCGGCCAAATCACCATCGAGGGCAGCATAACTGCTGAAAACTATATCAAAACAGGCGTTGCCATCAAGACCATCGACGATAAAACACTGCCTACAACCCAACCAGGCTATCATACCTATACCGACGGCACCAGCACCGTATGGGTAAAGGATACCGGTGCATCAACAGAGGGTGTATGCCAAATCGGCGAAAAAGGCTACGCCTCGCTGGATGCGGCGCTTTTGGATGTACCAGCCGGTGGGACCATGCCCACCGTCATCACGCTATTGGAGAGCTTCAGCAACGACGGCCTTGTGATCGACAACAAAAAAGTCAGCATTAACCCGAACAACAATGTTCTGACCCTGGGGAAGGACAGCGAAATTACGTTTGGACTTGAGGTAAAAAACGGGGGCAGCTTCATCATAAGTGGCACCGGACAGGTGA
>JAAYNQ010000184.1 GCA_012520725.1 Syntrophomonadaceae bacterium
CGGCATACCTCCTTTCATCATAAAGACGTAACAATACTTGCTTATTAATCAACCTGCGATTGAATCATATAGTCTTTTCCTGTCCTGAAATGGTATTTGGCATACTAAATTAGATCTTGAATAATCAATACGATATCTTCACACTTATATACGTTTGCATTACTATTTAATAAAGTACAGGGATTCTTGCTAAAATTTCTTTGTCGATCAACAAACAAAGATGGTGGCATAAATTGTAAATATTTAATTCGCCAAATAATCGTAATTTCCTTTTAAAGAAAAAAGTATACATAGTTATTGCGACATATTAGGCTTATATCTTGTTTGGCAATAGGTGAGACGACTCATCGCCAGCGTATCTGGAGTGCTAACAAAGTATATTCGTCTACAAAAGAACGGTCTTGTATTCATAGCTTTCCCCTATCCCCTTCATAGTCGCAGATGTTTCCTCCTCACCTTTTTCCAAAAGCAAATTTACTTCAGAGCTCAGGGGGAAGCAAGAGAACCGTCCTCTTGCTTCTACGGCAGGAGAAACATGTCCATTATAGAATTATTCAATTAATTAATATCCTTTTGCCACAACATTTTTTTTTGTTTCTGACCAGATACGTTATATAAGGAGGAATTAATTTGTTGCGTAAAACGTTACTGGTAACATTGTTGCTAGTTACCACCATGACTTTAGTTTTCGTGGAGGCAGTCTCAGCGGAAACAACCTTAAAAGATTTTAACAGACACTGGGCAGCTTCTACGATTTCAAAGTGGATAGACCAAGGTTTAATCAAAGGTTATGGAGATAGCACGATAAGACCAGACCACCCGGTTAATAGAGCTGAATTTGTCAGTATGGTTAATCGAGCCTGGGGAATCTCCAATGATGGATATAGTTCGGTGTTCCAAGATGTTGCCAAAGATAAATGGTATTACTCTGATATTGCCGCAGCCTATAACTTAGGTTATATCAGCGGATCCAGCCCGGAGAAATTCGAACCCGATAGCGCCATAACCCGTGAACAAGCTGCGGTTATGATTGCCCGGTTGTTAACTTTGGAGGCAAACAGCCAAAATAATATTTTATCTGAACTAGAAGATTATGAGCAGTTGGCCGATTGGTCCAGGCCGTATGTTGAAACGGTTTTTGCCCAGGGCATATTGAATGGATATCCTGATAAGGCCTTCCGGCCCACCAGATCTGTAACTCGGGCTGAGGCTATGATAATCATTGACCAGGCGGTAATAAATACCGGGACCATAGTGGTTTATGGCCAAGCTGGAACTTATGGGCCTGAATCAGGGAGCAAGATTATTGATGGCAATGTGGTCATCAGCAACGCCGGTATAACATTGCAAAATACTACTATTAACGGGAATCTCCTGCTGGCGGTTGGAATTGGCGAAGGTGATGTAAAACTTAAAAATGTATCAGTAAAAGGAAATGCCATCGTAAAAGGCGGTGGCTCCAACAGCATTACGGTAGAAGACAGCAGCCTGCCCCATCTTACCATAAGCAAGGATGGGGTACGGATTATAGCCACCGGCAATACCAGTGTTCAGGTTATTCAGCTGGCATCAGGTGCCACCTTGATTGAAACTGAAACAAACGGGCCGGGCTTTGAGACGATAAAAACATCTCAGGAAATACCTTCCGGAGCCACCATCAGGCTGGAGGGTGATTTTAGCACGCTGACTATTCAAGCCAACATTAACCTGGAACTGCACGGAACCATTGATGAAATAAACATTAGCCAGGGTGTTGATGATGCGGTAGTCTCCCTGGAGAAGACATCACGGGTCGTTACCTTAAATATTGACGGAAGTACCCAGATCAGTGGCGAGGGTGAGATTGAGACGGCCAACATAAACGCCGATAACGTGGTGATTGAACCAGTTCCGGTTACCACGGTAGTGTCGCCCGGGCTAACAGCCAGTGTAGGCGGTAAAGAACTCCATGAGGGTACTACTGTTGCCGATCCACCAAAAACTGAAGCAAGCGGAAGCGGTGAGTCAGGCAGCAGCTATGATCTCCCGCTGGGCAGTGTGCTTTTAGGAGAAGGAGCTGATATCGAACCTTATCTGACCTATACCGTGGCTGACGGTCAAGCCAGGATTACCGCTTATAGTAAGAATGGACCCCAATATGTATCCATTCCGGATACTTTAGGAGGCTATCCGGTAACCAGTATTGGGAATTTTGCTTTTAGCCAGAAAAACCTGAAGGTATTGGAACTGCCCTCCACCTTGACCAGTATTGGGACCTGGGCTTTTGAACGCAATCAGCTGACCATACTGGATATCCCGGAAGGGGTTACCAGCATTGGACAGGGTGCTTTCGCTGACAATCAGCTGCAGTCTATAGTTCTTCCCTCCAACTTAACCAGTATAGGCTCCAGTGCTTTTGCGGGCAATCAGCTGACTTCACTGGTTATCCCGGAGGGTATTACCAGTATCGGAAACTATGCTTTCGATGCTAATAAGCTGCAATCTGTAGTCCTTCCCTCCAC
>JAAYNQ010000185.1 GCA_012520725.1 Syntrophomonadaceae bacterium
CGGCTATCCCTTCGACCATCAGAGTAGTTCCGCCTAACATAGCGTTCTTCTCCAGGAGAATGACATCACATCCCAGCTGACGCGCCTGTATTGCTGCAGCCAGCCCTGTAGCACCGGAGCCGACAACAACTACCTCTGTGCTTATGGTCTCCCCAGTAGCGTCATCCGTTGAGCTATCTGGTTCAGACGAACTTCCACATCCAGGCAGGAAAACGGTTGCTAACATAATCATAATGGTTACCAAAGCGAGCTTTTTCCGTCCAGAAAGACTTGTAAACACACTATCACCCTTTCTGAATTATGGATTTTTCGAGAAAATAACTGGCAAGATGATTGTTCAGCTGCTTATCACCTCTTTTTTGGAATAGTTATCCGTTCGATTTACCAATACTTTTTGACCGCTAACTTAAGTTTATAGACCTTTAACGGTTTAATCATCATACATAAGGTATGATTTGAGGTTAGAAAATCGAACAATTGTTGAAAACTATTGATTTATATTCCAACTTGAATCCAAGTCGTTATACCAGATGAACCCATGACATTGACACACATTACCTCAGATTGCTATGCATGTTGTGGCATTCATTACAGTTCTGGATACCATTGTGATTGGCTTCATGATAAGGGATAGTGAATCTAAAGAATGCTGGAACAAATTTTCTTCTGTTAATTTAACTTAAGGACCGCAATTAAATAGCGAAGATTCGATAATACGAATCGCCTATAATTTTGTCGAAATTATAATATAATGGAATAAGAATATTATTAAGATAAGTTATACATACAAAGGGTGATCAAATTGAAGATAACCATGTCTATGATAATTGCCCGATTGTTTGATATGGATTTTGAGTGCTTTCAAGGTAGCATGTGGAAGAAAAGCCCACTATCGAAGATTAAGTTTCTTCAGACCGGACACCCTTTAAGTTATGCGGATACATTATACGTCACCACCCTGTCATATCTTACTAACCAATATGAAGGCTACATTCCTCAGAACATTGTGTGTGTCAAAGACATAGATATTAATGTAGACCAGGAAATGTTTACGCACACATGCTTTATTCTTATCAAGAACTTAATGGATATTCCGGAGTTATTTAATCTGCTTCAGGATATTTTTTTTTACTATTCCGATTTATACAGTCAGCTCATACAAATTGTAGAAAACAACCAGGGGTTGCAGTGCTTGATAGATAAGATTTCAGACTTATTGGGTAATCCTATAACCGTTACCGATCGCAACTTTAAAATACTGGCAATTACTTCCACAGAGCCTAAAAATGCGAAGCTTTGGAGAAGAATTGATGAAACCACTAGACATAACGGATATGTAGTAGGTTCAAATGAGACTTATCATCTGACCAAAGAATATATAAACAAACTGGAAAATAACGATGAACCAGTTTATTTTGATACTTGTGAAGGCTATCTCAGTCCGATGATATGTCTTAATATCGGGCCGCAGAATAAGAAAAACGCCATTCTAACGGTTTTTGAAATTGATACTCCTTTCAACAATGCGATCTGTGATCTAGTCGCCTTATTTTCCCAGATTTTATCATTGGAACTGCAAAAGAATGAATTACTGCTGCTTAACGATGAAAGTAAACTTGCGTTACTACTCGCTGATCTTCTGAATGGCGAAACACTATCTCATAGTGATGTGGATAAGCTCTTCATGTACTTTAATTTTTCACTCAGTAATAATTACACGATTGTTGTTGTCAAATCGCCTTTTTGGTCCTCAGACTCTAATTATGAATTAACCTTCTTAAGAAGTAAGTTTTTAAATCTCAATAAGTGCAGTACCTGTATAATTTATAAAAGAAGTATCGTAATGATCTTTGATTCTTCTTTCAGCTCTTTTAATTATGACCTTTCCAAATTCGAAGAGTTATTGTCCACCACCATGACCTATGCTGGAATAAGCAGTTCCCTATCCGATATTCTTGAGGTAAGAAGAGGCTATGTTGAAGCAAGCAAAGCAATAGAATTGGGATTGTACATGAATGCAGATGGACCCATTTATCGGTATGCCGACTTTCAGCTTTATCACCTGATAGATTTGTGTTCGAAGCAGGAAAACATTGAAAATCTTTGCCACCCTGCCTTGACCAGATTAGTAACATATGACAAGGAACTTTCAAAGACCCTATACAGTTATTTGAGAAACAACGGATCTCAGGCAAAGACGGCTAAGGAATTGTGGATTCATCGTAGTTCTTTGATATACAGGTTAAAGAAGATTGAAGAGGTTTTAGATATACAACTCGATGATTACAAAACCCGGCTGCATTTACAGCTTTCCTATGAAATATTTAATTATTTGCATTCAGAACATATATATGATGCCCCCCATTATCAAGAAACGAAATCGAAATTCTAAGTTACTCTCCTTTCTTTCTTATTTGGATATTATCAAGCAGCTTTGGGAAGCTTGCCATAGTAAAGTGCTGGAAAGCTCGTAATCGACGATGCGTCTGCTGTACCAGTCAATTATGATAAACAAGTACATGAAACCTTTTTGCATCCGTATGTATGTGATATCAGCGCCCCAGACTTGGCCTGGAC
>JAAYNQ010000186.1 GCA_012520725.1 Syntrophomonadaceae bacterium
ATTTAATGAAAAATCAGATCCATCTACTAAAACCAGAATATTATTAAACATAATCCCTACCTCCTCCACCTTAATATACTGTAGATTGATGGCCTTAGCAATCTAAATTCCCCAGAAAGAGCTTTATTGGCCCGGGGAAATCTGACGTCGGGTATGAATCTGAAGCTGCCAGATATGGCTTTTTAGAGGGGGGAAGGAAGACTAAATAATCTTTCCTATTAATAATCCTTTTAATAATCCTTGCTCCAGTTCATCTCCCCACCTATAATAGTTTAAGTAAGTACACGAAGGAGTCAATGATGAAAACTTTGGTCAATAACGAATACTATAACGGAAGTCTCATGGTGGGCGGTGCCTATATAATATGGGGTATACTCCCAATTTATTGGAAAATGCTGGAGGCGGTTCCAGCTTTGGAGATACTGGCTCATCGCATAGTCTGGTCGGTTTTCTTTTTGTGGGTCCTGATGCTTTTTCAAGGGCGAATAAAGGGTTTTCTAAGGCAAATTCGACAACTAACCGGCGATCCCCGTAGCCTGCTGGGTGTCTTTGCTGCCGGGGTGATTCTCAACCTGAACTGGGGCACCTATATCTGGGCGGTTAACCATGATCATATTGTCCAAACCAGCCTGGGTTATTATATTAATCCACTGATAAGTGTATTATTAGGCATTATCTTCTTAAAAGAACGCTTATCTCTATGGCAGTTGGTAGCGTTTTTTCTGGCCGCGGTGGGAGTACTAAGCCTTACTATTCAATATGGAGCCTTTCCCTGGGTAGCTTTAACCCTGGCCTTGACTTTTGGTTTTTACGGTTTGTTTAAAAAGCTGACCAGTCTGGATTCCATAAGCGGATTAACCCTGGAAACCATGCTGACCTGCATATTTGCTCTAGCTTATTTAATCTACCTGGGTGCTGCCGGTCAGGGATCATTTCATTTCTCCTGGTCAGCTCAATCCGGATTATTGTTTGGGGCCGGTGTGGTAACTGCCGTACCCCTACTCTTATTCGGGGCTGGAGCCCAGAGCTTGCCCTTGTTTGTATTGGGTTTCCTGCAATACATCAGTCCCACCATGACCCTTTTACTAGGTACCCTCATTTATCATGAGCCCTTTACCCGGGGCCATTTGCTTTCCTTTGCTATTATATGGATAGCTTTGATTATCTTCTCTCTTTCTAAAAGCAAAATGCTAACTCAAATGGAAGAAAGAATACTGAGTTTAAGACCAAAACGCGCTGAATTAAAAAGACCTGGTCAAGCCTAATACTGCTCCATTATTCTGAGAAATACCTGGACCACTTCGGGGTCAAATTTAATCCCGGATTGCTTGATGATCTCAAGCCGGGCTTCTGCCTTGCTAAGGGCTGGGGTATAAGTATCATGGGTCATGGCATCAAAGCTCTCAGCTATAGCAATGATTCTTGCCATTCTGGGTATTTCTTCACCTTTCAGACCTTTAGGATAACCCGAGCCATCCCATTTTTCATGATGACTTAGGACAGCTTCCGCCAAATTCATGGTATTATCGAAAAGATTGAGTATCCGGTAACCCACCACCGGATGCTGCTCCATCTCTTTGCGCTCTTCATAGCTTAAAGGGGTGTTTTTGTTTAGAAGATCAGGAGCTAGTACTATTTTACCTATATCATGAAGGAAGCCGGCTTCACTTAAGTTCCTTATTTGGGTTTCACTTAATCCCATAGCCCGTGCAATATCCTCACAAATTTTGCTTACCGCTGCGGAGTGCCTTTTTTCCCGGGGGCTTCTCTGGTGCAAGGTTGTGATAATGCTGTCAATCAGTTCAGAATTAATCTGCTCACGATTGAGGGTTTTATCTTCATACATTTTGTCTTCAGCATTGGCCATGGTTCGTTCAATATCCTGCTCCCTGCTTATTTTGGTGTCATAACCTAAAGCCATGCTGCATTTTATGGCCGCCATCTGTTCCTTACCCAATTCCCCTTTTATTCGTTGAATGATCTTTTGGGCCTCGCTGGCACCGGTATTGGGTAAGAGAATAGCAAATTCATCTCCACCCACCCGGGCCAGAACATCCCCCTCCCGGCAAGATCTTTTCAGTATTTCAGCTGTTTTTTTCAGCAATCTGTCGCCGGCTGAATGACCGAAGACATCATTGGTGAGCTTTAATCCGTTTATATCCCCCATAATTATTGAGATAGGCAGGTTTTTGCTCAAGTCCATCCTTTTCTGCTCTTGCTCAAAGAACATTCTATTATACAATCCGGTTAAGGAATCGTGGTAACTCAGATACCTAATGTGTTCTTGATTCCTCTTGCGTTCCGTATTATCCATGAAAGTAATAACCGCTCCCACAATTTCACCCTCTTTAGATTGGGGATAAGAACGGTATTCAACCTCCAAGCTGCTCCCATCAGCCCGCCAAAACAAATCATCGTCAACGTGGATCCCGCTTCCGGTAAGAAAAGCCTTCATTATTTGACAATCCTCTATGGAAATTAAATTGCCATCCCGATCGCTATGGTGAATCTGATGGTGCATATTCTTGCCTATCAATTGGTCTGGGCAGGTGTAAGCCAACATCTTTAAGCAACTGGTATTGCAAAAAGTGCATTTTCCCTCTATATCAATACCATAAATCCCTTCAGCAGTGGAATCCAGAATAAGCTGGAGCTGATCCTTGTTCTCCTGCAAGGCCTGATTACTAGCTGCCAATTCCAGGGTACGTTCCTTTACTCTTTCTTCTAAATCATTTACCAGCTCATCAATGGTCTGAGCCATTCGATTGAAGGCCTCTGACACAATTCCTATCTCATCATTTCTAAAAATTTTAGCTCTATGGGTTAAATCACCTTCAGAAAACCTTTCCGTGCTTGCTATCAGATCGTTTATAGGATGCATCAAACGCCTGGTTAGCAGGAAATAAATTGCTATCGATAGAAGTAGGGCGATTATGGTCAGTCCGGCACTTATTCTGATATTACGATATATCCCGGCAGTAAAGAGGCTTTCAGGTATTGCAGTAATTAATAGCCACTCCACTCCCTCTTTATGGTATTGGCTAAGTTTGATATAATAAGCCTGTTTCTCCAACTCTAATTTAAAAGTATTATCACCGCTTATCCTGTAATGCTCATAGGCCTGTCTTACTGTATTATTATTTATGTCATCAATTCTCAACCTCTCAATACTGCCATCGGCTGAGTAGCTGAAATTCTTCAGCCCCAAGGAGTTAGCTACCAATTCCCCTGTTTTTTGTTCGACGATCAAGGCCAGAGCTTCTTTCTCTTGTACTATTTCCTGCAAATAGTGATCTATTCGGGATAGGGTGATATGGGCTCCCAATACTCCCTGTAAAACACCGTCCCAATTATATATGGGGTAAGCGGCGGAAACCGCCAAATCGTCCATTACAAAATGTTTATATATAGGTGAAAACACAGGCTTTTGCTCTTTTTTCGCTGCCTGGTACCAATCCCGCTCCCGGGGATCGAATTTGCCGGTCACCACTACCCGTTCTCCAGCCGTCAAATCCGGTTTTAACGAGTAATACCAGGAATGTCCATTAGTTGCGGAATTATTTCTCATAATTTCTATCTCATTGTGTTCATTCCTGCGGGCTCCATAATACTCTCCCGTTTCACTGCCATAGGAGAAACTATATAGGATTTCACCATCATGAGCCTGCAGAACCCCAACCATGTATTTTTCCCTTTCCAGCTCATTATATAGATTAACGATGCCATTGGATATTAACCTTTGATTCACTTCATTAATATGGAGGGGAAGGCTTATAAATTGGTCAACTTGAGCAGATACTTCCTTATTCATATTGGCTGCCATTTGTTCGGTATGAGATTCGGACGAGGACATCCAGTTGGAGAAAACAATATATCCTATAAGTGAAACGGTAATTAGCAAGAAAAATATAAAAACTATGATAACCAACTGTCTAATTGGGATTGCCTGTGCTTGCTTCATCCTTTATTCTCCCTGTGCTCCCTGCTGGCCAGGTTCTGATTTCTGGTACTTTTACACTATTTCCAGCGTTTTTATGGAGTTTAGCTGCTTCTTGTAAGTCCATAGCTTTTCAGGCCTAAATAGATATGGAAATAATTATAGGCCTAATATTGATAATCTCTAAACCATTATTAGGGCATATCGACATTATATTCTATTTATTATACAAATACCATTATTTATGAACAATCTGATGGATAAGAACTACCGGAGGGTAGCCTTTAAACCGGCGGACTGCTGTACAATCCCCGGCTTCTTAAAATCTGGTATAGAATTAAGGCCAATAATACAGGAAGTAATGCGCTTAGATACATAATTTGATAATTACTGGCTGCTGCCACATATCCCCATATAATGGTACCCAATCCAATGCCCAGGTCGAGGGCTATAAAGAAAGTAGCAGTTGCTGCTCCTCGTCTATGAGCCGGGGCGAAACGAACTGAAAAAGCCTGTAGAGTAGGCATACAGAAGCCAAAACCAAAACCGAAAATTGCAGCAGCCCACATGAGTTCTAAAATACTATGCGATAAGACGATAATTATTAAGCCAGCAGTTATGGCTAAATGACCTATCCACAGTACTGTATTGCTGCCTCCTTGATCGGCCCAACGCCCTGATAAGGGGCGAGAAATCAACATAGATATGGCCATGGCGGTAAAAAAGAAACCGATATTGCTTATACCGGAATCAGAGGCATATAAGGCTATAAATGATAATACAGAACCATAGACACTGCATAGCAATAACATTACGGCTGAAGCGGGAAGAGCTGATTTTTCAACCAGCCTGCTGGAAATACCGCCGGTATCCCTGCTTGATGCCAATAGAGGGATTTTAGCTCCTCTAACCGGTATACTGAGGATTAAGGCCAAAAAACTCACTCCTATAACCCATAGAAAGAGCATGGAGTACCCATAAGTATCGGCCAGCCAAAAACCGATTATGGGAGCAACGGTCATGGATAAGGAAGTAGTTAAACCAAAGTAGCCCATACCTTCACTTAAGCGACTCATGGGCAGACTATCAGCAACCAAGGTTCCTACCGCAGTACCAACCAAGCCAAAGGCTAATCCATGCAAGCCTCTGGTTATTATTATCAAAATCGGCAGGGTTGCCAGCCGGTAAAGGGTGGTAACAGCTAAAACCAGACATAAACCCAGGGTTATTATTCTCTTTCGTCCCCAGCTATCCACCAGGTAACCAGCGAAAGGGCGCATCAGCATAGAACAAATAGTAAATGCACCCATAGCATACCCAACTTCCTGATGACTACCGCCCAGTAGGAATAAATACACAGGCAGGGTGGGTAACAGGACTTGCATACTCATAAACAAGGCAATATTGGCTAAACACAAAAGAGTGAAATTTTTAGTCCATATGGTATTTGCGGAGTGTTGGCCAGTTTTGGTCTGTGAATCGTCGCTGGAACTATTTGCCACATTTAGTCCTCCAAATCAAACGGTCATTTTTAGAAGCTTTTACATGCAGATATACTAGTAATATACTATAAAGATTCACCCTAGAAAAAGTTATTTTTATTTGCTCTGGAGGCAAATATGCTCCGTGGTTTTTAACGGGTATAATAGACCAAACAACTATAATCCCTTTGTCTTAACGTACACTAAGATGCCTATCGAAAAATTTATCCGCCAACCTTGGGTGGCGGATAAGAGTAAGTATCTTTGATTAAGCCATATATCGCTATGATCTAAGGCACTTTTGCGACCAAACAGCTGCTCAATAATATCCCCTCTAACCAAACATAGTCAATAGGAAACCAGCTGCTACTGCTGATCCTATTACTCCTGCCACATTAGGACCCATGGCGTGCATGAGCAAGAAATTCTTGGGATTGGCTTTTTGTCCTTCTATCTGGGAAACCCGTGCGGCCATGGGAACGGCTGAAACTCCGGCTGATCCTATAAGCGGGTTAACCTTGCCCCCGGTTACCCAGCACATGATTTTCCCTAATAGCAAGCCACCAATAGTACTGAAAATAAAGGCAATTAAGCCCAGGGCAATTATTTTCAGGGTTTCCGGTCTCAAAAATAACTGTCCCACCGCTGTTGCTCCTACGGTAGTGCCCAGGAAAATGGTAACTATATTAATCAGAGCGTTTTGGGCTGTGTTATTAAGCCTTTCCACTACCCCTGATTCCCGGAAAAGATTGCCCAACATCAGCATACCAATCAGTGGGGCTACGGAAGGAAGCAACAAACATACTACAATTGTAACAACTATTGGAAATACAATCTTTTCCAGCTTGGTGACTTCCCTCAGCTGTACCATCTCGATTTCCCTTTCCTTCTTACTGGTTAGAAATCTCATGATAGGAGGCTGAATCATAGGAATCAAAGCCATATAGGAATAAGCTGCAATAGCTATGGCTGGAAGCAACTCCGGCGCCAGTTTGGCGGTCAGGAAAATAGCGGTAGGACCGTCAGCACCTCCTATGATTCCGATAGAGGCGGCCTCCGGGGGACTGAAGCCCAGCATAATGGCAATAATAAAGGCAATGTAAATACCCAGCTGGGCTGCTGCGCCCAAAAACAAGCTGGAAGGACGGGCTATTAATGGACCAAAATCGGTCATAGCCCCAATCCCCAAAAAGATTAAAGATGGATAAATACCCAGCTTGACTCCCTGGTATAGATAATAGAGTAGGCCTCCAGCACTGGAATGATCATCAGGGGGACCCATCATAAGATTGGCCAGGGGAAGGTTGGCCAGGAGCACCCCAAAGGCAATAGGCAAAAGCAATAATGGTTCATACTGTTTTACGATAGCCAGATATATTAAAATACAGGCTATTCCTATCATCACCAGTTCCTGCCAGCCAATTACAGCAAAACCCGATGTGTTCCATATCATTAAAAAGATATCAGCTAAAGAGATTGACATAATAATTCCCCCTACTACTGCAGCGCAAGCAGGATATCGCCTGTAGCCACAGACGCTCCCTTAGACACCATAATCTGAGCTATTACTCCATCCCGGGGAGCTTTGATCTCGGTTTCCATTTTCATGGCTTCCAAAATGAATAATACATCGCCTTCTTTTACTACAGACCCCGGGTTCACATTAATTGCGAGGATTGTACCCGGGAGGGGGGATTTTAGGGGCTCACCTCCAATGTTATCAAGTGCTGCTGGAACAGGAGTATGGGGAACAGCAACACTTGGAACCGGCGCCGGGGGTTCCGGTACTTGGGCTGGAACCACTACTGTTTCGGTAGTTTTTATTATATTGGCTCGACCTTTTTCAACTTCAACCTCATAATTCTTGCCATTTATGCTTACAATGTATTTCATTCAGATTTTCCTCCCAACCATAGGATTTGATATATTTAATCAATGGCTTTGATCATCTTGAACTGCAGTTCGGATAAAGGTATTTGGGATTCATGGCTGACGATGGCCATAATCATGGCCGCTGTTTTTTCATCTACACCTATTAGTCTTAATTCACCTGCAGACCAGCCAGTATCTACGGTATCTGTCCTTTGGGTCATAAGAGCTTTTTCTTCTGGAGCCGGCACCTGGGCCGTGAGTGTTTCTTGCCTGTCTCCCTGGAACTTGGATCTAGCAACATAGCCAAGAACCAGGGATTGAAATTGTATTAAAGCACTGAGCACAATCAGTACGATAAAAACCACGGAAAACCCAATCAGGGATACTATCAAGCTATCTCCCAGAGTCATAGACATCCTCCTTTAGAGTTTCTTTATGGTATAACTTACCTTTAAAGCCGCCCTTTCTTCTCTCTCCTGGAAGAACTTTTCTGCTATAGGGGGGAAGATAATATAGGACAAGACATCCTCATCATTCTTAGCCATCTTGCCGATCTCCTTTTTTGCCTTTTCAAAGCCAGGTTCCAGGGTATCGGCAAATCTCTTGCTAATCGGCTTTTCGTCTCCCAGCACTGTTTTTACCAGCTCGGCATTTACTTCACCCGGAGCCTTGCCATATTCACCTTTGAAGTATGACCTTACTTCATTGGACACACTCTGGTATCTTTGCCCCAACAAGACATTGGTTGTTGCTTGAACTCCAACAATTTGGCTCATGGGGGTAACCAGGGGCGGATAGCCTAAATCCTCGCGCACCCGGGGAATTTCCTGCAATACTTCAGGCAAACGGTGCAAAGAGCTATTCTGCTTCAACTGGGAAATAAGATTGGAAAGCATTCCTCCAGGGACCTGATAAACCAGGGCATCAGTATCAGAACCTAAAACATAGGGATCAAGTACCCCAGATTCAATAAACCTTTCCTTAACCGGTTTAAAGAAATCATTGATCTCCTTTAGAACCTCATCTTTTAATCCGGTGTCAAAGCCGGCCTGCTTTAAGGCATAATTCAAGGATTCGGTAGGAGGTTGGGAAGTCCCTCCAGCAAAGGCGGAAATAGCACAATCAATTACATCGCAGCCGGCTTCCACCGCCTTAAAATAGGTTATGGGTCCTAAACCGGTAGTGGAATGGGTATGTAGCACAATTGGTTTACTTACCGTATCTTTTAAAGCGCTGATCATATCATATGCTTCCTGTGGTCCCATAATCCCTGACATGTCCTTAATGCATATGGAGTCTACTCCCATCTCTTCCAATTCCTTGGCCAGTTTTACATAATTGGCGAGATTATGGATGGGGCTAATGGTATAGCATATAGCTCCCTGAGCATGACCTCCGCTTTTTAAAGTCTGATCAACTGCCACCTCAATATTTCGAAAATCGTTTAAGGCATCGAATATCCTCATAATATCAATCCCGTTTTTTATGGCGTGATCGACAAACTTTCTCACCACATCGTCTGGATAATGTTTATAGGCAATAAGATTCTGACCCCTCAACAGCATTTGTAGCTTGGTTCGTTTGATCTTGGCCTTAATCTTTCTCAGCCTTTCCCAGGGATCTTCATGCAAATATCTCAGGCAAGAATCAAAAGTGGCCCCGCCCCAACATTCAATGGAATGATATCCAGCCTGGTCCAGTTTTTCTAAAATTGCTTCGAAATCATGGAAAGACATTCTGGTGGCAATCAAAGACTGATTTGCGTCCCTTAGAACAGTCTCAGTAATTCTTACTCTCATAAACTCACTCCATTCTATATGATCTTGAGTTTTCCAGGGACTTCACGGGATACGAATAATCAACCCCGTTTTAGTATATTCCCTGTTTTTATATATCTTGTTCTTACCCATTCGGAAAGGCATCAGAAGGATGCATGAACGGAAGCTTCCTTGACCCAGGTAGGCAACCCCATTAATGAGTGATCATTGTTATTGTTTTTTCCATACTTTGTTATATATGGGCGGCATTATTGCTTAATACCCATCACTAATGCCGCCTGATTTCCTTAATACCGGATAAAATTACATAAATACCTTTATTGCCTTCTTCCATTTAGTTATATCATTCGTAAATACATAAACTACATTTTATCAATATATTTACTATTTGTATACGGTTTTGAACATGTATACAAAAAACTCGATTTTACCACAGCTTATGTATTTGTAATAGATCGGTGTCTATTTCTTATATAAAAAGTCTGATTAATTTTTTATTTCCCCATTTTAGGTAAATGTTACAACAATAGGAAAGATTATTAGAGCAAAAAGCCGCCCCTTCGGGACAGCCTCCACCTTTTATATTTTTATTTTCCCCACCCGTATTATACAGCCCTGCTTTAAGATCCATGATTCTTTAGTTTTATATTATTTTAGAAGATTCGCAGTATTTTTAGCAAGTACTTCAATATTGATAAATTGAACTCTAGTTGGCCATTTTACCCAGCCTTTGAAATAGGGTTAATAAGACTGGATAAAACCATTTACCTCTTCTATCAGAGCCTCCAGGCCAACATACAAAGTAGATCCAATAAAAACTAAAGCCAACAAGCTAAAACTCATATTAATCCATAGTAACCGGCGATTATTGCTTAAAATGGTGAGACCCATAATGATTATTATAACCGCCGGAATTGAATTTAAAAAAGGGGTTGGTAACATGATCAGCATGCTCAAGAATACTACAGCAATTGATGCCAATCGTATTTCACTTTCTTTAAGCCGGTTTAGCTGCTTGCTCTTAAAAAACCTTTTTTCCAGTTTTTCGCACAAGGGCAGGGCTTTGTTTTCAATACTATCAATAATATTCTGTGATACCTTCTTTTGGGCAATGGTCCTGGGTAGCCACAATTGAGTTATCCCTAATGCTCTTTGCAAAGCCCAAGTACAAATAAGACCCGCTGGAATAAATCCAATAAGGGGAGGTAAGGGAATAGTCAAGGGCAGTGCCATGGCAATAAATATCAAGCCAAAACTCTGGGAACCGAAAGTCTTGAATAAATCTCTAACCGTAAAGTCAGCTCCTCTTGTATTTATAACCTTGCGAATTAATTGACTGGGTAGTATTGGTTCCAAACCAGGATTCATGGAATAACCTGCTCCTTTCCCTAGTAGGCTTTTCATCCAATTATATCGCAACAGCTATCTGGTGTTAAGATCCTTAAATCTGTCCACTGATTTAAGAACTCCAGCCCGACAGCAAATATATACCGGATTTGATATCATATCCGGATCTTTAATTGTACTTTTATCACTGATGTAGAGCAAAAACCTTCATTACCAGCTGCTGTTCAGGTTCATTTATTTATGAAAGGAATATGCACTCAGCTTAGAAATTAACCCTGTCCGGGTCAGGGCCCAGGCGCAGGTCCTGATTCAATCCGTCTATTCTTTGCATATCCTCATCAGTGAGCTGAAAGTCAAATATCTGAGAGTTTTCGATTATTCGTTCCTTACGAACCGATTTCGGTATGGTGATTACCCCTTTCTGCAAATCCCAACGCAATACTATTTGGGCTGGGGTTTTTCCATACTTTAAGGCCAGATCTTTAAGCACCGGATCATCAAGTTCTCCGTTCATTAAGGGTCTCCATGCTTCCATCTGAATGCCCTGTTCCTGACAGAATTGCCTGAGCTCTTGCTGGGTAAGCAGGGGGTGAAATTCTACCTGGTTAACTGCCGGTATAACTCCGCTATCCTCAATTATAGCCTTAAGATGTGTAATCTGGTGATTGCTTACTCCGATAGCTCTTACCACCCCTTGCTTATAAAGATGGATTAAAGCTTTCCAGGTTTCCCGGTATTTACCTGGGACCGCCCAGTGTACCAAGTATAAATCAATGTATTCCACACCCAGTTTTTGTCGACTGTTCTCAAAGGCTTTTAATGTAGAATGATACCCCTGATCACTGTTCCACACCTTGGTAGTGATAAAAATCTCTTCCCTGGGAACACCACTTTCGCGAATGGCCTTACCCACTCCGGTCTCGTTCTGGTAATAGGCAGCAGTGTCAATGCTTCGGTATCCGGCATCTATAGCATTTTTCACTGCATTTATTACTTCTGTTCCTTCTCGAGTCTTGAATACCCCCAATCCCAGCCAGGGCATTTGAACCCCATTATTCAATACGGGTCCATCGTTTAAAGCAGCATTTCTTTGATTACTCATACCATTACCTCCTAAGTACCGAATTTTATCTTCACCGGCATTCACTTGTGAATAAGCACCTCTTGGATCAAAGCTTCCTCAACTGGAGGGAATTGGCTCAATACCTCATCTTCTCTAAACTGCCGGGGTCAAGGTTTTTTTAAGCTAGCCGTTGTTTTTGTGCTGTTTTTGTCTATATAGCATTTTTCACTATTGGAAGCTAAAAGAGTTTATAATACGGTCAAATAACTCTTGATCCTCTTCATTAGGTTCCTGGGAATAAAATATCATAGTAAAACCATGCTCTCCATCACTTAAACGGTAGATGTGCGGATACCATATACCCAGCTCAGTTGGAATCCTGCTTAGAACCTTTACCCCTGAATAGGAGTTATTCTTGATGTTTTCCCTGGATATCAACTCCTCATCCTGCTCCCTTGCCGGCTGGTAGTCCAGGAATTCACTTTCCTCTCCCGCTTTAAGCAGGACGACGGGGGGTATTTCCGCCACCTTTTTATCCTGTTCATCATAGAAAACCCCGGAATTCCTGGTCCAGTTCTCCGGCACGCTAATAGAAAAACCTATTTTTATATTGTTATCTAAAGGTTGGGACCCATATTCAGTTAATTCACTTAAGGCAACCCTTTCCTCTAATTTACTCCAACCCTCCATTTCATCTCCTTCATCCCCCTTCTGATCATCATTTTCCGGCTGGGATAGCTTCTCCCCCTCTGGCTGATGGATTGCTGGCGGTTCTTCTGGGTTTGAATCTGATCCTGGCTTTGTTATCTGGCATCCACTGGCAATTATCAATATTATACCAAGGATTAATAAGCTTATTATTTTCCTTGAAATATTCACCTGTCTAACCTCCTTATTTGCGATTACTCCATCAAACTATAATCGTCTCAGAATAGTGATTATGGAACAGGGTATTTTTTTTATACTATTAAGAATATTTTAGCTAAAAATTTGATTGTATTGGTACTTATAATGAAAATCTTAAGTATTTTTAAAAAAGCTAGCCAAATGTCCTATTCGCCTCTCGAGTAGTGCATCAATTATTAGGCCATACTGTGAACTGTTGATCAATTGCAATTTCTATTTAATGGGAAAGAAAAGGGATTATTGATGGGAAAACAGCTTCTATAAAGAGTATAAATGCTGGCCACTCAAGGGATCCATGGGAAATAGATTACAGATTTCATGCAGAATTCTAATATTGGCCAGGCCCAGATTCATAACAGTATCATGGCCCCCATAATATATTGCTAGCGTATCCTCCTGGCCTTTCAATACTCCACAGCTAAATACCACATTAGGAACGTGGATATAATCACTCTCTTTTACTAAACAATCACTTAGGCTGGGCATCAATATAGGCTTGGCACTAAGCCTAATTTTTCTGGGATCAGTGGGATCCTGCAGGTCATGAAAGGCTACTCCTAAGCTGTAGGGATGGCCTGCCATGGTTGAACGCACCCCGTGAAAAACATTCAACCAACCAAATCGAGTTTTAACAGGTGGAGCTCCAGGCCCGATCTTGGCTTGAAATGCACTGGGCCCGTGTCCACTACTCATGATTACATCACCGGTTTCCCAGGGTCCAGTAGGACTTGAGGCGAAGCCGGCCACTATTTGCGTAAATGAACCACCTATGTGGCCGGAACCAGTAGCTTCCTGCTCTTTATCGTTGGGACGCAACAAAGCCCTCCACCTTCCGTTTCCATCCGGTTCAGGGAATATGACTACATTGCGCATGTCTGCTTGAAACATTGGACCATAGCGAATTACTTTATGAAAATCCTGGGTTACAGCCATCATTACTTTCACTCTATCAGGAAGCTGGTTCTGGTATGCACTATAGGTTAAGATATAAGAGCCGTTCCCAACCGGATTAACTCGAATATCTTCTACCCCGCCGGCCTCCCATTCAATCATCGACTTAATATCGACCCCTTCAGCAAATATATCCTTCTCTGTAGCCGGCAATAAAAAGGGCTGGGGGTCTACCCTCCAAGCATTTATGCCGTTTTCACTTACTGCTTTTCCTATTACACTGCGACCATCAGCAATATGGGAACGAAAAAGCATTATGGTTTGCTCCTGGCCATCAGAACCGACCACCTTTGCCATTCCGGCATTATGGACCGTATAGCAGTGCAAACGGGCTTCATGTGCCCACACTTTATTAACCTCATGGCTGGTTAATATAGGGTTGCCAGGATATCGCAAAACCGGGTTATTAATGCTTACTGTCCCCTCAAATCCATTCCATTTTACCCTTGCTTCCCTATAGCCCATTTCTAATCTCCTTTTCACTGCTCCCTGGGTGCCAGACCCAGACTTATCAAGCCCGGCGAGCGGTTGTAGGGGCGACCTGCGGTCACCTGCCTGCGTATGCACCATAAATCAACATCGCGAGTCTGTAGCGGCGACCTGCACCTCAAGAAACCAAACACCATGGCAATTCTGTAGGGGCTCTCAACAAATACCGGTGCAGGCCCGAACTGGCGGTCGAAGACCGCCACTACAATCCTCGCCGGCACTGCCTCAACATCGTTGTATGCCTGTAGGGGCGACCTGCGGTCGCCCGCCTGTTCATCCGCCGGAATATCGTAGCAAGCACGGTGTGGGCGATAACCACCGAATATTTAGCCATTATACCGCGGGCGGTCGAAGACCGCCCCTACAATCCTCGCGGGGTAGCCACCGTTGTAAGTACGTAGGGGCTAGCTTTGCTCACCCGCCGGGGCTCTCAACAAATACCGGTGCAGGCCCGAACTGGCGGTCGAAGACCGCCCCTACAATCCTCGCGGGGTAGCCACCGTTGTAGGTCCGTAGGGGCTAGCTTTGCTCGCCCGCCTGCGATTACCAGCCATTTTACGGTGGGTAAACCATCTTGGTGTGAACCTTGAGTATCATCATTCAACATTGCTCTTAAAGCGCTTCCTATACATATACCTGAGGGATAATACAGGGCTTTTCCAAGGCATCTTGGGGCCTGAATAGCGCATAACCTCTTTTATCCTCTCTCTCATTTCCTTCTTATAACAATGAACCTGACATGTTGAACAGACTGGTTTCCTATCTCCGTAAAAACATTTATCTATACGTTTCTGGGCATATTCCAATAAGGCTGAACACTCAGGGCAAAGTTGGTTTTTCTCGCTATGATGCAGTTCATGGCAATAAATGCCAATCATTTTCTTTACTGTTTCTAGTTCTAATTGTCTGGAAAAAGCCATTTTATCTCCGCCTTATTATTGCCAATCATACCCTGGAACTCCTGGTCAGACCAGTTTACCCTCTTCGATAATCTTAGGATCAATTCACTATATGGTTTGATGAAAAGGCATTTTTTATACTAAACTAATTCGAAGTGAAAGGGATTATACTCTAGCCTCCATAGCTGCCTGCTTGCTCTCTTCCCAAATCAATTCAACAATTTCCTTCTTCATCTGTATAAACTCCGGGGTGAGCATAAAGCTGTGATCCCGGGGGCGCTTGAGAGGTACCTGCATGGTTTTTTTAATGGTGCCAGGTTGCCTGGTCATAATATAAATAGTATCGGACAGAAAAACAGCTTCATCAATATC
>JAAYNQ010000187.1 GCA_012520725.1 Syntrophomonadaceae bacterium
ATTGCCTTTGCCATTATTAGTATAGAGCTCGGATACTACATTGATAATTTATATAAATGCCAGCCTACAAATAACAGGGAAATGACACGTAGGTTAATAAGAGTCACAACTGAAACAGTGAATTATTGATACCTGGAATGAACATCATAAAACCTGAATTTTCAGTCTATCAATCTTTGCTCCTTTGCCATATTCATCGCAGATAAGCCTAAACTTTATCAGGGAAGGTACATTTATATAGAATACGAAGCCTGCTGAGAAATGATATGCTCCCCTTTGAGTAGACACCTGAAATAACAAAAAATCAGGACTACACAAAGGGGAGCTTATTAAATCTCGGCAGGTTTTTTTCGGCATATTTAATCCCAAAAGGTACACTTTGTGGGACTAAAAAGGTGAATGGAGGGAAAAACATGTCAAAACACGGTTCGCTTAAATATCAACTTAACCAGCGTTTAAATGAATTAAAAAGATTCGGTCAAAGCAAACACCAAGCCAAGCAGGAGGAGAAAGAACGGTGTTACTGCTAACCCATTGTGAGTATTATTTTGAGATAGAACCAGTCGAGTACTGAAATAGAACCACCTTGGTCATCTTAGAGAACCACTCTGATCTTTATTAGAGCCACCGTCAAAAGACGGCAGCACTAATATTGTTCTATCCTTTTAGACCATGACGTTCCCTCATCGATATATCACCATCAATAAAAATAGTGTATGAATCATGGACTATACGGTCCAAAATGGCATCTGCCAAAGTATCTTCCCCTATTTGCTCGTGCCATCCCCTAGGATCCAACTGTGAGCAGAAGATAGTTGATCCAGTTTGATGTCTGGCTTCCACTATTTCCAGGACATCCATGGCTTGTGGTTCTCGTAAAGGCCTTAATAACCATTCATCCAGAATCAGGAGGCTTACTTTCTTGTATTGCTTCATTACTTTTTGATATACTCCTTCACCCCGTGCAACAGCTAATTCATTAAGTAAATCTGGAAGACGAACATATTTGACAGTATAATAATTTCTGCAAGCGGCTACACCGAAAGCACACCCCATATAGGTTTTGCCATTCCCAGCAGCCCCCATAATAATAATGTTATGTTTTTCCTGTATGTAGTTACAGGCAGCCAGGCGTAAAAGCTGGGTTTTGTCCAATTTTCTGTCCGGGTAATATTCAATATCCTCCATACATGCTTCAGGAAAACGAAATTGGGCTTGTCTAATTAAACGAGCAAGCTTGTTTGTCTTCCTTCTTGACCATTCAATGTCTACCATTAGCCCTAATCGTTCTTCGAAGGATAGTTCCTGGTATTTTGAATCAGATAGCTGATCTCTATAAGAATCTGCCATTGCCGTAAGGCGCATTTCATTGAGTTTTGTTATCGTACTTTGATTAATCATACTTCTTACCTCCAAAATAGTCAGCGCCACGGGTAAAGCCGAATTTTTCTGCATTTTTCTTTGAATCAGCTTCCGGATTTGTTCCCTCTCTTATTTTGTCTTGTCCGGTTTTCAATATAGTCTGGATGCTCTTTAAGTTTGGACTAGGGGTATAGGACAATGCCTTCCTACAGGCGGATTCTACTCTGTTTACAGAATATTTATCCGCCAGTTTCATCAGTGACATACAGGAACGATATCCCTGTGGTTCTACTTTATGCGAAGATAAGATAGCTTGCATGGCAACTTCTGTGTTAGGACCAACACTTCTAGCCCAATCCATGAAGCGCTCGCTATTCCAGGCCAGATACTGCTTATGGTTGTTCGGCATATGTTCCGGTAATATTACGGGATCGTTTCCTTCCCCATAAATACGTACATGAGATGCTATACGGTGGTTATGGTAAAAAACCTCAATAATTTTGCTTGTTACACGGATATCTACTTCATGCTTAATGTATTCATATGGAACCGAGTATTTGTTTTTGTCAACCTGTATGAGATAATCATACTGTACAATAGCTTTTTTCCATGTAGCTAATTCATATGGGGAAGCGGGTAGAGGCAAAAGCAAAGCCTTCTCTTCTTCGAGAAATGCACTCTTCCTGCTTCCTGGTTTCTTTTGGAATGGTTTTTCATTAAACTCATCTAGTTTGATAAAGATGGCCTCATTCAATTCCTTTAATGAAAAAAACTGCTGATTCCTTACAGAAGCAATTATCCAGGTAGTGATGATGCCAACTATACCCTCTACGGTACTTTTATCCTTGGGGTGTTTGACTCTAGTTGGGATAACAGCGGTGCCATAATGTTCTGCCATCTCATTATAGGTTCGGTTAATAGTAGGCGTAGGTCGTGAAACTCGATCAACTCCTGTTTTAAGATTATCAGGTACGAGGATTCTAGTAACCCCACCAAAGTACTGATAAGCATGGATATGGGCCGTAATCCAGCTCTCCATGTCCATTGATAAAAATGCTTCCACATATGCAAATTGGCTACATGGAAGTGCTGCTACAAATACATAAGCTGGAATGGTTTGGCCGGTAATATTGTTTATGATGGATGCAGTCTTTCCTGCCCAATCCACCTCCATAATTTCACCCGGTTTGCGCTTGATGCGCATGGTAGCTTTTGTTGTACTTGCATAGCGTCGATAATATCTGCAAAACTGGCTGTACATAAGTGGGATCTCACCGCTCAAATGGCACTCCTCACAATATTCATTCCATAAAAGGGTAAGGGTTACGCCAGTCTTAGCCATTTCCTTATGAATCCGCTCGCAATCCGGTATCTTCCTGCTGGAAGACACACATTTTTCAGGAAACAGAAGCTGATGTAATTTAGCATCTGTTTGGTCTGAATCCAACGGCCACGAAATGTTACATTGTTCTGCTCGTTCCAGGACAGCAGTAATGGTATTGCGTGAACAATGACAGCTAGTGGCTATGCCTCTTTTGCTCATACCTTGGCTAGTTAGCCTAAGGATTTCACGATATGGGGTCATAATATCGACCTCCTGTAAAAGATTTACACCGATAAACAGCGCATATCTTTACTATACAGGTGTGGTTTTCGCTATGACCATAATGGTTCTATTTTAAGACCACAGTGGTTCTGACACAGTACACTGATGGGTCTAC
>JAAYNQ010000188.1 GCA_012520725.1 Syntrophomonadaceae bacterium
GCCAATATAGTCATCGCCGATTTGAATGATGAGCGAGGACAACAGTTAAAGAGTGAATTAGGCCATAAAGCCATCTATGTAAAGACGGATGTATCATCTTCTGAAGCAAGCAGGGCATTGGGCCAGGCTGCGGTGGATAAATTCGGGGCCGTTCATATTCTGGTAAATTCTGCGGGAATCGGCACCATAGCCAGGATAATAGGGAAAAAAGGCCCTATGGATGTCAATATCTTCAAGAAAACTATTGATGTTAACCTGATTGGAACATTTAATTGTATGAGCAATCTGGCCTGGGAGATGAGCAAAAACGAGACCGTGGAAAATGGGGAGCGGGGGGTAATTATCAATGTGGCTTCGATAGCTGGGTTCGAAGGGCAAATAGGGCAAATCGCCTATGCTGCTTCCAAAGCCGGAATCATTGGCATGACCATTACAGCCGCCCGGGATCTGTCTTCTCATGGCATTAGAGTGTGTACCATTGCCCCAGGGACTTTCTTAACTCCGATGATTGGATTGCTGTCCGAGGAAGTTCGCGAATCTCTGGGCAAACAGGTACCCTTTCCCCCCAGATTAGGGAAGGTATCAGAGTTTGCCGCTCTAGTGCAGCATATTGTAGAGAATGCATATCTAAATGGAGAAACCATTCGTTTGGATGGAGCGATTCGCATGGGCATAAGGTAGGGGAGGCAAGTAAATGGAAAGAAATCTGAAGTTCAGCAAAGAACATGAGATGTTCAGAGCCACCTTCCGCAAGTTTGTGGAAAATGAATTGCTTCCCAATTATGCCCAGTGGGAAAAAGACCGTATAACTCCCCGAAGCATGTGGAAGAGGATGGGAGATCTGGGATTCCTATGCCCCTGGGTCGAAGAGAAATACGGTGGCATAGGTACCGGTTGGGCCAATGGAACCCCAGATATTACCTGGGATCTGATCATGATGGAAGAACTGGGTTGGAAATCGGTTCTAGGTGTGTTCTCCCATCTGCATAATCTTATGACCAGCCCATATATCGATACTTACGGAAACGATGAACAAAGAGCCAGGTGGCTGCCGGGTTTGGTCAAGGGGGACCTGATTTGTGCCATAGCCATGACCGAACCTGGAACCGGTTCTGATTTGGGAAGGGTGCGAACCCGAGCAGTACGGGAGGGAGACTATTATATCATCAATGGTTCCAAAACCTTTATATCCAATGGCGTACTGGCAGATCTGGTAATCCTGGTCTGCAAAACTGATCCCCAGGCGGGGTATAGGGGACTAAGCCTGATCGTGGTGGAAAGGGGAACTCCCGGATTTGAAAGAAGCAAGCCCATTCCCAAGATCGGCTTCCATTGCCAGGATACAGCTACTCTGTATTTTGAAGACTGCCGGGTCCCGGTGGCCAACTTGTTGGGCCAGGAAGGGGATGGTTGGTGGCAACTGATGTCAAAGTTGCAACCGGAAAGGCTATGTGCCTGTCAAATATCCACTTGTATGGCTGAAAGAGCAGTAGAACTGGCGGTACAATATGCCAGGGAGCGCCAGATTTTCGGTAAGCCTTTGAGCAATTTCCAGAACACCCAGTTTGTTTTGGCTGAATGTGCAGCCAAAGCCCAGATAGCTCGAACCTTTACTGACACCCTGGCGGTCAACTATATGCAGGGACAGGATATTACGAAGGAGGTCAGCATGGGCAAGCAGTGGATTTGTGAAATGGCCCATGAAGTGGCCTCCAAATGCCTGCAGATTTTTGGAGGATATGGTTATTGCCAGGAATATGAGATTTCCAGAATTTACGCTGATAGCAGGGTTATGTCCATATTGGCCGGTTCATCTGAAGTGATGAAGTTAATTGTCAGTCGGGGAATCGGGCTAAGTTGAGAGCCTTATTATTTATCCAGTAGATTATGTTTTTTCATGAGGCGATACAAAGTGCTTTTGGATATGCGAAGGATGGCGGCAGCATCTTTACGGCGTCCCCGGCATTGATTTAACACCGCTATTAATTCTTGCTTTTCCACTTCATCTATTTTTCCTTGCAGGTCTATCTTATCCGTTTTCTTATTGTTGCTGCCATTAAGATGCAGGAAATAAGGCAAGGCATTCTGATCTATGATGTGACTGCGACAGAAATTCATAGCTGATTCCAGCACATTTTTCAACTCCCTGATATTGCCGGGCCAATCGTAATTAATGAGCAATTGCAGGGCCTCTTCGCTTATTTTTAATATGGAGCGGTTCATATTTTTGTTTAATTCCTTAATAGCATAATTGACCAACTCAGGGATATCTTCCTTTCGATCCCGGAGCGGGGGGATGTGAAAATTGATAACATTAATCCGGTAATAAAGGTCTTCTCGAAAAGCACCCTCTCTTACCAAATCGCAAAGGTCTTTATTGGTGGCCGATATGATCCTTACATCTACTGAGATAGTCTTTTCCGCCCCTAAACGTTCGATTTCCTTTTCCTGCAATACCCGCAATAGTTTAGCCTGCATGCTTAGGGGCATATCACCGATTTCGTCCATAAAAATAGTACCCTGGTTGGCCAGTTCAAACTTGCCCATTTTGCCCCCTTTGCGGGCTCCGGTAAAGGCCCCTTCCACATAACCAAATAGTTCCGATTCCAGCAAATTTTCCGGTATGGCTGCACAGTTGATCTTAATAAACGGTCCTGAGGAACGGAGACTATGATAATGGATGGCCTGAGCAAACAACTCTTTGCCGGTGCCGCTTTCTCCGGTCAGTAAGACGGAGGAATTGGATTCGCTGATGCACAAGAGTTTATTTTTCAAGTCTTTCATTATAGCGGAGTTGCCTATAATGTGCTTAATTCCTCTTTTAGCAATGTTGGCCTTTTGAAATTCATCTTTATAGGTGTCCAGCTCCAGCAAGGTTTGGGACACGTTATCCATAATATTCTTGGTTTCCAGGCTGGCAATCAAGTCAATATAGTCAGGACCGAATTTCCTGGCTACATCCTGGGGACTTATGCTGAAATACTGGCAAAAAATACCGGCAAATTGCTTCCGGCGATAAACGGGTCGTCTTGAGGCCACAAATTTACGTCCGTTAATGTCCACAAAGACCAAAGGTTCAAAAAAATTCCGGATGGACAATAAACGGTCGATATTGGGATCATGAACGATCTCCCCATGGGGTCGTCCAATTATCTCTTTTATGGACATTTTATTATAATCAGCAAAAGCCTGGTTTACATACCTGATTATCCCGCTTTCATCCACATAAACTATGCCTTCATAACGGCTGTCCAACATCATATGAAACATATGGTTTTCTTCCAGGGCTGAATATAGTGAGGTGTGTTTTTTAGAATGGTTGAAAGACATGGCTCTTCCTCCCAGTAATACCATTTACTGACTTCAGTATACTTCATACTTGATCCTAATGGTTCAAAAATGAATCGACAAATTGGGAGAAAGCTATTGGGCATAAGCATTGCCCGGCTATGGATGATTTCAATGATTGGCATGTTCTTTGCAATTTTCATTGGAAAACGGTCAAGGAGGGAAGGGCATGACCCAGATACTGGAGGGAATAAAGGTTCTGGATTTAACCCGTTTACTGCCTGGCCCCTTGTGTACCCAAATCCTGGGTGATTTAGGTGCTGAGGTGATAAAGGTGGAGGGAATTAAAGGTGGTGACTATGCCCGGAGCATGCCACCCCGGGGAAAATCTGATGGGGGATATTTTTTAGGCATTAATCGGAATAAAAGGAGTATAAACCTGGATTTTACCAAGGAGAAGGCCAAGGAAATATTCTTTAAAATGCTTGCCGATTCGGATGTGGTAATAGAGCAATTCCGGCCAGGAGTAATGGAGGAACTGGGGTTGGGTTACCAGGTCTTGAGTTCGCTTAATCCTCGCATCATAATGTGCTCCATAAGCGGCTATGGGCAGGATGGACCATATAAGGACCGGGCCGGACATGATATCAATTTTCTCAACCTGACCGGCATTTCCCATCTGACTGGATGCTACCAGGGCAAGCCTGCACTATCCGGTATTCAAATCGCCGACGTGGGAGGTGGTTCCCTATGGGCTGCTATGAGCATTATGGGAGCTATTATTGCCCGTGAAAAGACTGGCAGGGGCCAGTATATTGATGTATCCATGAGTGACTGTGTTTTCACCTTTATGTCCATGCTGGTCAGCGCCTATAATTTCGACCGGAGACTGTATGGGGCGGAAGAATGGATGCTTAACGGGGGCTTTGCCTGGTACAACTTTTATAGAACCAAGGATGACAGATGGCTGGGATTAGGTATGCTGGAAGAAAAATTCTGGGCTACTTTTTGCAGGGCTATTGGACGTGAGGAATATATCCAGCAGCAATTTGCCTCCCGCCAGGTTCAGGAGCAAATAATGGAGGACTTAAGTGCCATATTGGCCAGCAAAACAGCTGAGGAATGGCTACAGGAACTGCAGCCTCTGGATATCTGTATCAGCCTGGTTAATAATCTGGAAGAAGCCATAAATGATCCTCATTTACAGGCCAGGGGGATGATTGTGGAAATAGAGCATCTGCTGGATGGAAAAATCATAAATGTAGGCTTTCCAGTCAAGTTTTCGGCAACCCCATATTCCATTAAACTTCCGCCTCCGGCCCGGGGGGAACATACGGAACAGGTATTGCTGGAGCTGGGATATAGCAGCCATGATTTGGAAGAGATGAGGAGGGAGGGAGTGTTCTAAAGGCTTAAAGTGATATCACTCAGTATAAATGACTATAAATGTAGAGTAAGACATGTGCCGGGAGAGAGGAATGATCAACTGGAGAACAGGGAGAGCAGATAAGTACTTGTTTAAGGAGGTAAGGACATGGATCAATTGGAAAGCTTTATACTGGAAAGGGTTGGCAAGGTTGGATTGGTGAAAATCAATCGACCTGCCCAGCTTAATACCTTTAATATGAAGATGTTTGAAGAATTGGAGCTAATCAGCAAGCGAATTGAGCAGGATCATGAAATCTTATGCGTGGTCCTGACCGGTGAGGGCAAAAACTTTAGTGCCGGTATTGATATCGCATTGTTAAAAGAAACC
>JAAYNQ010000189.1 GCA_012520725.1 Syntrophomonadaceae bacterium
CCTTTGCTTATAATTTAGCTTACTTATTCTAGGTTTCTTCTTCTACTTCTTCGGCACTTTCAGCGTAGAACTTTTATTAATCCAGTTCCTTCAATACTCATTATTGCTTCTCCTCGTTTTTATTGAAAGCATTTAATACTCTTCTCCTTCACTCTGTTCTCTTGCTCTTCCTGGCATTTTTCCCCACAGACTTCATTTTGGCCATAATAGCAATTACTAAATAAATACGCCAAAAGAACGTTCTTTTTTCCCTCTAAGACTTCAGTTTTTCTATGACTATTTCGTCACTTATACAGTAAAGATCAATTTGGATCTCTTGGTCAGGCAGATAATTTTTGAACTCTCCTAAACCCAATGGGCTGTTTATTATAGCGCAAATTCGCCAGCCGGAATCTTGATGATTGGAAAGTCTCAATTCGTAGTTCAGGCTCTCGTCTTCTTCGCATTCCAGGTCTATTCTTATATGCCTGGCACTAGACCAGGGACGGTTTTTTTCTTCTTCTAATTCCATGCTGATTGAGGCTGATCCCTCTATGATGCGTAGATTCTCAGCCACATACTTTTTGTACCGCTTAAAGATTTCGGAGGTTTTAAGTAATAATGAAAGCTCCTTATATTCGCCATTTACCAACCCTACATAATCAAAGAACCGGTAATAAGATATATCTTTATCTGTTGCACCAGCATCCTTTAAAAAAGACCATGCTTGTTCAATTTCATCAAATACTTTGATTTCCCCGTTGTCCTCGAGCAGATACTCCAAGCCATCCGGAGCGGTGCCGTTAATATTTCTTGCAACTACACATTTACCCACTATTTACCCCCCACACTCAATCGAGACTAGGAATTCATCTTGATTACCGCTCATACTTCAGTCCTTATCTGGAACAAGAAATTCTTCCTCGATCATAGCTATAAGGACTCCTGCAATCTCCCGGTTAATGTTCCTACAAACAAAAACTTGTTAAGGTCCATCACCTAATTCGCTACCAGTGATTATCCAAGCAGATATTACGGACCACTTCGCAACTGATGGCAACAAATAGTAAAATTCCGATCGACTCAGGTATTTCTACTGGTCTTAAACTGCTATCTAATGATACTGAATAAATCCTTGTTAGCGGTAAACTAAAAGGGAGAAAAATTGGCCAATAAAAACGGAGAATATTATCCACAAAAACCCACTACTGGTAAAATGAATTGGTAATTTATTTTGCAGGTGAGGTGGGAGAGTTGAAGGGATGGCCAATGTATCAAAAAATCAGCAGCTTAAGGAGTTGGGACTTAATAAGTCCCAGGTGGGGCGTCAGTTAGCCATCAACTGGAAAACAGTAGACTTCTACTGGGATATGACCCCCGAGGAATTTGCCGAAAGGCAGAGTAAAGCCAAAAACCGAAGGAAAATCTTAGAACCATACACCGACCAAATTTTACAATGGATAATGAAATTCCCGGATATATCAAGTGCCCAGATTCATGACTGGCTTAAGGAATATCATGGAGATAACTATTATGGGAAGGAGCGGACTGTTAGACGATATGTAGTGATTTGCGCAGAACATCTAATATTCCAAAGCCGGATAAATATCGGCAATACCAGGCCGTAGAAGAACTTCCCCCTGGTCAACAGGCCCAGGTGGATCTGGGTCAGAGGGAAGTTGTGACAACTACAGGAAAACGAATAAAGCTTTATATATTTTGCTTAGTGTTATCACACAGTCGCTTCAAATATGTAGAGTGGCTGGATAAACCGTTTACAGCACAAACCTTTACATTGTTTCTATACCGAGCTTTTGAGTTTATAGGAGGGGTACCTAAGGAAATAGTATTTGATCAAGACCGAGTATTGGCTGTTAGTGAAAACTATGGTGATATTATACATACTGAGGAGTTTGAGCGTTTTCGCAGGAACATGAAGTTCAGCGTTTACCTTTGCAGGGGAAACGACCCTGAATCAAAAGGGAAAATCGAATCAGTAGTCAAATATGCTAAACAAAACTACGCTGCTCAGCGGGTATTTGATAACCTGGTTTTATGGAATGAGGGATGTATTGATTGGTTAAATCGGACTGGCAATACCAATATACATGCAACCACAAAGAAGGTACCGGCAGAAGTATTCAAATCAGAACAAGAATACCTGCAACCGATACCCACAATCATAAATAAACCTGAAGATAGTTTAACAAGAAATGTAAGAAAGGACAACACTATCCTTTACCTTAGTAATCGTTACCGAGTGCCTAGAGGCACGTATTATCCCGGACGTGAAGTAGAATTGAAAGTCAAAAATGGCTATCTTGAAGTTCTGGATATAGAAACTAAAGAACTAATTATTATCCGTAAAATATCAACTAAGAAAGGAGTGATAGTTCCTAATCGGGTTGAGCGTGATTATTCCCACAAAATAGATGAGCTAAGGAAACAGGCCCTTGCCATGCTAGGTAAAGGCGATAAAGGTACTTGTTTCCTGGATCGTATTAAACAGGAAAAACCCCGTTATATAAGAGATCAACTTCAGTTGATTATCAAAGAGGCCGAGAAATACTCAGAGCTAATTATAGCTCAAGCTCTGGATTACTGCGTACAAAAAGAACTATGGAGCGCAGTTGAGTTTCGTAATATATTGGAATATTTAGAACAGCTCAGCCAGGACATAGATGCGCCTGATATTATTGATGCAGATGCCATTCCTTCCGAATATCAAATTAAAACAGAAGTTAGAGATATTAAAGCCTATACTGCACTTTATGAAGGCAGTTAGCAAGGGAGGATATGCTAAATGAATAAATTAAAGGAAACCAAAACCTTTCTGGGCCAGCTAAAGCTGGCCTGGATGAGAGACAATTTAGAAAAGCTCGTAGAGGAAGCAAACCGGCAGGATATATCTTATTGTGATTTTCTCTATTCTTTAACCCATGGCGAAATTGATGCCCGAGAACAAAGAGCTTCGGAACGCCGTATGACTCAAGCTCAGTTTCCCTTCATTAAAACTGTAGATGATTTTGAATTCGCTTATCAAGCCGGTATAACTAAAAGACAGATTAGCCAGCTACTAGATATGCAATGGCTTGATAAGGCCTATAATATAATTTTTCTGGGACCACCTGGCTTGGGCAAAACCCATTTGGCTGTATCGTTAGGAATAGAAGCTGTAACAAAAGGTTACAAGGTAAGCTTTGTAAGTATGGACGAATTAATTCGGCACCTGAAAATTCAATCCAGCATTAGTCGC
>JAAYNQ010000190.1 GCA_012520725.1 Syntrophomonadaceae bacterium
AGGTGTAAAAACTATTGGCTAATATTGAGGAATTATAGAAAATTTTGTTATAATTATTATATATCCTTAGCTGATGATACATAGCATGCATGGGTACATAGTTGGCTTCCTGCTATGCCTTTTTGAGGTGATATAATTGTTAAATGCTTCCCCAAATATTTACGGGCTAATCGAAGGTATGTTGGAAAAAGGCTTACCATATGTGGTATCACAGTTGGAAAAGCAATGTAAGAAAAAGCTTATTGTCTGTGATAGAAGCGGTAAAGTATTTTACCCAAACTGGCAGGAAAATAATATCTTGCCTGATCTTTATGTTAAAATCCCCCATGGAATTAATCAAAATGATCATTTTTATCACCGGGTTCAGCAGCGTCTCTATTATCATTTTGGAACCTTGCCCAGCAATGCCTATATTATTATCAGCGATATTAAGGAAGAACAAGTCTCTTCTACCCTCTCTTTGCTTAACCCGGATATCATTTTGGCTTTGAGGTTGTATTTTGCCAATCTGGAGAAGCTGCGCCAGGAAAGGAATAAGATAAAACGAGATTTAAGCGAAATGCTATATTTGCCTGGGCAGGAAAATATCAGAAACTTACTGATGCTGCACACAGAAGAGTTTAATATTTTTAAACCTTACTTTTTTTCCATCATGGAAGCCGATTCCCAAAGTTATGATGTAGACTGGTCGGAAGTACGCTCCTATTCAGAACAATACTTAAAAGAGCACAACATTCAGACCATTCAGGTCCCTAGCAGCAACAATGTTATGGGTTTGGTTCCAGCTAATGACAAAGAAGACACCGATGAGATTAATTCAGAATGGTTTATCAATAATGGGATTAATCATAAAAAGGCAGTGGAAAGCCGTTTTAAACTATCCACCTCGGTAGGGGAAGGTAATGTATATCCTCTATCCGAAATATATAAGAGCTATTTGGAAGCTAGTATTTCCATAAGTTTGCCCAAACTCATGGGAGAAAGACATTTTATCAAGCGTTTCTCAGACCTGGGTATTTTTTCTCTCCTATATAATAACGATACCCATACCTTAAACACTTTTTGTCATAACACTCTAGGTAGATTGTTGGACTATGATGAAGCCAATGAAGGGGTTTTACTGCCTACACTGCGCATCTTATTGGACAACTGCTTCAATTGGAAGAAAACTGCTCAACAAATGTATGTTCACGTCAATACCCTGCACTATAGGATTAAAAAAGTGGAACAGCTGATGCAAATAGACCTGTCCCAGATGGAAAACCGGGTTAATACCTTTTTAGCCATCAAGCTTTATGACTTGATGCAGTTTAATAAAGCCCTGAACTAGCAACTGCCTAAAACAACCGCTCAGTTCCAGATAACAATTAAAACTCCTGCTTGCACAAAGATAATAGGGCCGGTAGATTAAGCCGGTGTTTATTTTTCCAAATTCCTTCTTCCCCCCTATGGCTGATCCATGAGATTCTTTTTGGTATTTCACCCAATTATAAGAGCCATAATTGGACAAAGTTCCAAAGGTTTAGCCCAGGATAAAATAGAAAGCATAGCCAAGCAGAGATTTCTTTGCTCAATAAGCATTGCACGATTGATTATAAGAGGAGGAATTGAGTATGAAAGAATGGAAAGGCATCTCCAGAAGAGATTTCCTCAAAGGGGCTGCGGCTGGAGCAGTGGGAGTTGCTGCAGTAGGAGTCCTGGGCGGTTGTTCTCCTTCAGAATCTAATTCAGACGAAGCAAAATCTTATAATGTATCAGAGACCAAGTCCGCTGATATCGTGGTAGTAGGCTCGGGGGCTTCCGGTATCTGTGCAACAGTACAGGCTGCGGAGTTGGGTGCTCAGGTTATTCTTTTAGAATCCAACTCGGTTTTGGGAGGAAATGGTATACTAACCGAGGGTATGTTTGCCATCGGCAGTTCCCTGCAAAAAGCATCTGGTGTTGGTACTTATATTACTTTCCGGGAAGTTATTGCTACTGAGCAGGAATTTTTCAATTATAGAGTCAATGCCCTATTCTGGAAGGACCTGGTGGAAAACTCTGCTGATAACCTGGAATGGTTAATCAAGAATGGAGTCAAGTTCTCAGGAGTAGTAGATAATTATTATGGCCTGGGTAAAATTGAAGTATTTCACTGGTTTGTTGATGGCAGTGGAAAAAACTTCATTGAACCTATGGTGGCCAAAGCCGAAGAACTAGGAGTTACTATCCTGACCAAAACCCCAGCCGCTGACTTAATCCTGGATAATGGCAAGGTGGTAGGCATCTACGCTAAAAAAGATGATGATAGCTATCTGCAGATCAATTGTAAAGCAGTCATCCTGGCAACAGGTGGATATGCTAACAATACTGAGATGATGGAAGCTCGGGGATATGATATGACATACGCCATCAACCAGGGTAACCCAGGCCATAATGGAGATGGACTCCGCATGGCTACTGACGCCGGTGGGGCTGATGTGTCCCTGCAAAGATGCTTCTTAAGAGAGCCTTATTCCTATGGAATTCACTTCTTCGGTACTATGACTCAGGCTATTCACCGTGGAGGTCCTTTCCTATGGGTCAATGAAAATGCAGAAAGGTACACCAACGAAGATTGCGGAGCCTTTACTCCAGGAAACAACTCCAATGCGGTCCATACCCAGAACAAATCTTTCTTAATATTTGACCAGTCCCTATTAGACAAACTAGCCCAAAATGTAGAAAACCTGGTTGAGGATGTGGAAGAAGCGGTAGCAAAGTGCCCGGGAGATAATATCTATAAGGCAGACAGCGTTGAGGAACTAGCCCAAAAGGCAGGATTAGACCCAGAAGCCCTGGTGGCTACCGTTAATCGCTATAACCAGCTGTGCCGGCAAGGGCTGGATGAAGACTTCAATAAAGCACCGGAAAAAATGCATGAGCTAGCCACTGCTCCTTATTATATCTTCCGGCAGGACCTGTCCTTCTGGACCTCTATCGGCGGTATTCATACCAACCGCAAAATGGAAGTCATTAATGAAGCTGGAGTACCGATTCCGGGATTGTACGCAGTAGGAACCGATGGTTGTGAATTGTACCGGGAAACCTATACCATGAACGTACCCGCTTCTTGTAACGGCAACAACTGCAACTCTGGTCGAACCGCAGCCAAAAACGCAGTAGCAAGTCTATAATAAAGCGAAAGGATAGGTTTTCTTGGGCTTGGCAGAACCAAGGGAACCTATCCCTTAAGCAGTCTCATCATCTCACTCACCCTTCCGGCAGTGATCCTGGCCTGGATATTGCCGGAAAATACCGGTATTGGGGAAATCCCCGGGCCATCAAGCTTAGCGTTGACCATCAACTAGTTGAATTAGCGGCGGGATTTCAATTCGCTAAAAATTTCATCCAGGCTTACGCCCTGCTCTACCAGAAGAACCATCAGGTGATAAAGCAAGTCTGAAGTTTCATAGATTACCTCTGATTTATCCCGGTTCTTGGCCGCTATGATAACCTCGGCATTTTCTTCTCCTACTTTTTTGAGGATTTTATCCAATCCTTTTTGAAAGAGGTAAGTTGTGTATGAACCTTCCGGCAGCTTGGCCTGCCGATCTTTAATCACTTCATAGAGCTCATATAATATGGCCGGACTGCTGGCAGACGTTTCATAAACCTGCTTCAAATCGAATAGCTGTCTTTCCACTTCCTGCCCTTCAAAATTCCTGAAGAAACAGGAATAATGGCCAGTATGGCAGGCTACTCCGTTCTGCTCCACTTTGATTAATAGGGAGTCCTGGTCACAGTCGAACAGTATTTCTTTAACCGTCTGTACATGCCCTGAACTCTCACCTTTCATCCATAACTCTTGACGACTGCGGGAATAAAACCAGGTTTTCCCGGTTTCCAGGGTTTTAGCC
>JAAYNQ010000024.1 GCA_012520725.1 Syntrophomonadaceae bacterium
CAGAAGCCGCCCCAGCTGCCCTGGAAGTCCTTAAACAGCATGGTGCCCAGGTATAAAAATGTTTTTGCTTCCGAAAAGGAATACCCGCTTAAGGGGCCTTCATCTCAAGTTTTCGTTTCAGACCATAATAAGCAAAAAATACCTCATGCCTTTTATTATATCCTGCTTAAGCCTATTGTAAAAGCACCAGCCTGGGACACAAGGTAGCTTAACCGTCGCTCTGCTCAGAAGCAGGTATTATTCCTGCCCCTGCTCTAGTAAAGCAGTTTTAATTTCATCCAAGGCCACTACCACCAGGGGATCCAGCATGGAGCCGGACGATTTTTTGATAACCTGCAAGGCTGAAGCCGGTGATAGGCGCTCCTCATCCGGACATAAGCTGGTCAGAGCATCGTAAATATCCGCCACCGCTATAATTCTAGCTATAAAGGGAATATCCATAGCGGCTAAGCCTTCCGGCCCTCCGGTGCCATTATACCGTTCATGGTGATACAATATACCCTGCCGGACTCTTTCCCAGCCTGCTATTCCTTCCAGTAGCCCGGCTCCCCGGACTGCATGCTCCAGAGATTCTGTTCCCTGCTTTGGCATAGCCTGCATGCTGATTTTTCCTATATCATGCAATAGTGCACTGTAGTACAAATCCCCGGCCTCATCTTTATCCAACCCCAGCCTCTCTCCCAGCAGGCGGCTTATCTCTGCCACCCTTTCACTATGCCCTTGAAATCCCATTTCCTGGTCCTCGATAGCTCGGACCAGAACCTTTATTATGTTCAAATAGTGCAGGTGTACCTCCTGCTGTTCCAGGAACTTTTCGATACAGGAAAGGGACCTTACCTTTAGCTCTTCCATCATTTCTAATTCCCTGGGGCTGAAAGGTCCCTGCTCTTTCTTGTTGAGTATAATTAAAACCCCATAGCCATTGGATTCTCTACGAAATTCTACCGCCAACAGGGACTGAACAGCCTCGCTCAGCTCCAAACCGACCGGAGCCTGATGTTGTTCATCCACTATCAGATTCTGCTGCTTTTCCTCCACCCATCTGCCTATAGCATCAATATAGTCCTCCTCCTGCTCCATATTCTTCTTATCCAGCAGTGGATGCCATATTATCACCCTCTGGCAAGGAATCATACGCAAGGCATATTTAGAGGCTATCTTATAGACTCCCGGTAGTTCCCGGTTTTCCATCAAAGCTCGGCTGAATTCCAATAGCAGTCTCTGCTCAGCTATATATTCAATTCGATTTCGGCTTAAGGCCGCATAGTAGCTTAAACCCAGACCTCCCAGCAGAATAATGAAAGCCGCAGCCAGGGCTGGTATAAGATCTGTCATCATAAGGGCAGTAAGCAAAGCAGTAATAACCAAGCCCATCCACAAAATATTTTTGGTTCCCATCACAATTTTCCCCCCAGCCTCTTTTCTTTAAAGATTCTCTATGGGGAAGCTTTTTCCTACCCCTCTTAAGCTATTTCTCAGATCCAAGGCTCCTGAATTTCCGGGGAAGCATATCATTTAAGGGCCATATCCAGGTTTACTCACTGCTTTGCAGGGGCCACCTGCGGTCGCCCGCCTGTTCATTCACCGGAATATCGTAGCAAACACGATGCCGGCGGTAAATACCGAATGTTGGGGCATTACATCGCGGGCGGTCGAAGACCGCCCCTACAATCTTTGTCGGTACCCAAAACTACCTTGTAAACTTGTAGCGGCGAGTTGCTCGCCCGTTATGATGACCTATATTTCGGCAAACAATTCATTTTTGTGTAAGCCCCCATTCAATGATTTCACGCACATTGGGACGGCTTCAATCAAGATGGGCATAAATTCCTGCTGCTTCTGGTATAATGAAGCTTAACTACATCTAAGAAAGGAAGATTTGATGAGTGAATACCCGCTGCTAAGCATTGAATTAGAAAATGGGGGCTTGATTAAGGCCGAACTATATCCTGAAATCGCTCCCAACACAGTCAATAATTTTATCTACCTGGCCAATAAGGGCTACTTCGATGGTCTCATCTTCCATCGGGTAATACCTAATTTTATGATTCAGGGCGGTTGCCCGCAGGGGACCGGCATGGGTGGTCCGGGTTATTCAATTAAAGGCGAATTCTCCAGCAACGGTTTTAATAACCAGCTTAAACATGAGCGGGGAGTGCTGTCCATGGCCAGGACTGCCCAGCCTGATTCTGCCGGATCCCAGTTTTTCATAATGGTAGCCAAATCTCCACATTTGGATGGTCAATACGCTTCCTTCGGCAAGGTGATCGAGGGAATGGAAGAAGTGGATAGAATTGTCGGGGTCAAAAGAAATCGCATGGATCGCCCCCTGGAAGATCAGAAAATGCTGAAAGTACGAGTAGACACTTTTGGCGTAGATTATCCAGAACCAGTTAAAGCTTAAGATGAGCTAATGGTTGCCTGGGAGGATTGTAAGGGCGGGCGACCACAGGTCGCCCCTACCAATCTGCGACGGGATTTATCAGCTACTCGCCAGCGGGCAAGCATAGCTCGTCACTATAAGTTTACAACGGATATTTTGGCTTTTCCGGTTTTCCGGTGGGAATTGAGGTCTTTGAACGCTTCCCTGCGCTTACTCAGATAAATAAACTTGATTCTTGCCAGCAGTTCAATTGCTTGGCCTGCTTTCCCGGAGGCTATTACTGCATCAAGGTATCAAGCCCCTTCTCTGCTAAACCCGGATATTTATGTAAGAAAAACCTAAGAAATATTACTTATCGCTGCTTGGTCACCTGTCCATGCTGCCCATTATAGGCCGTCTTTTTAGCTATAGACTGATGCTGCTTCTAGAATTGGGGAAAGTCCGGTACAAGTATATATCTTTCCCGGGCTTATATCCACTGCTGCTAAGAATCCTGGCTACGGTTTTTTCTGCCAGATCGGGGTGGTTATTCTGCTGACTCAGGTGGGCCAGGAATACCCTCATTCCTGGTAGGCAGGGTAGACGAGCCAGAAGTCGGCCGGTGTGGACATTGGAAAGATGGCCATTGCTGCTTTTGATCCGTTGTTTGAGAAAGCGGGGATATGGGCCGTTTTCCAGCATATCCAAGTCATGGTTGGCTTCTATCACTGCCGCGTGAGCACCCTCCAAAGCCTTTTCCACTCGACTGCTTACTACCCCCAGATCGGTAAGCATAACCACTTTCTTCTTCTGGTAGTAAAAGCTGAATCCTACCGGATCAACTGCATCATGGGAAATATCAAAAGCATTGATTCTTACTGCCCCTATGCTAAATTCCTGCTCTATTTCCAAACAGCATTCAGGCAGAAAATTATGCCGACAAGGCAGCTTTTCCCAGGTTTTTGGTCTGGTAAATACCGGAATCTGGTGGCGGCGAACTAAAACATCCAATCCTTTGATATGATCATTATGTTCATGGCTGATCAAAATACCATCCAGATCCCCGGCTTTAAGCCCCACCTCAGCCATTCCCTGTTCTATGCGCCGGGCGCTGATGCCGGTATCAACCAGTAAGGTGGTATTTCCAAATTTAAAAAGGGCTGCATTACCAGTACTGCCACTGGCTAATATATGTATTTCCACAGTTCTTGATACTCCTTTTGCGGTGCCGGGTGTTAAGTTATTAAGTTATTGGGCAATAACTTAATAACTTAACACCCGGCACCGGACAAATCATGTATTATATTATACATAATTAGCAATTTATTTTAGTAAAAAGAATCAAAGCACAGGAGGATTCTTTATGTTCAAATGGGGAAAGAAGCACAAAACCATCCGCCAGTTAAGACGAAAAAGAGGTTTTACGGCCAATGAGCTGGCCATGATGGCCAAAGTTGACACTATAGAAGTATTAAGACTGGATGATCTTAAGTTAAAGGATATTGATAAGGAAATTAAAGATAAGTTGCTGCCTTATCTTTAATGCTAATACCTTAAACCCAGGCTATTGCATTATCCCGTTATACCAGGTATACTGGTATTGTGAATTGAGTATACCTAAGGCTGGATCCCACCATAAGGGAGGCTAAAGCATGCAAGCTAAGAGAGTTATTATCCCCATCCTCCTTTTAGGCTTGATTGGATGGGTTGCTTACTGGGCTTATTATCATTATTATCAGCCCCCGCTTCAGAGTTTGGAAGCCAGTGGAACCATAGAAGCAGAATCAGTAGAATTAAGTGCTCGCATCAGTGGTACTTTGATCAGCTTGGGGGGTGAGGAAGGGTCTCAGATTTCCAAAGGCCAATTGGCAGCAGAAATCTCCCGTCCGGATCTGCTGGCCCAAAGAGACAGAGATGCTTTGAGCGTAGCTGCCCTGGAAGCCAGATTGCAGGATTTACAGTCTGGAGCCCGATCCCAGGAGATTAAGGAAGCTTCTATCCAAGTGGAGATGGCGGCAGCTAATCTAAAACAGCTGGAAACAGATTTACAGAGAATCCAACACTTATATGAGGCCGGAGCAGTATCCCAATCAGAACTAGAGCAACAGCAATTGAAACGGGATAATCTGCTTTCGCAACTGGAAGCCGCCCGGGCTCGTTTGAATCTTTTACAGGCTGGCAGTAGACCCGAGCTCATAGAAGCCGCAGCAGCGGAATTGGAACGGAGCCAAGCGGTCCTGAAAGCAAGCGAAGCCCAACTGGAGGATCTAAAGCTATATTCCCCCATTGAGGGTATAATCAGCAAGCAATATTGCCAGGTTGGAGAATACGTGCAGATGGGCAGTCCCCTTCTACAGATCATCGATGTAAAGAATATGTGGATTAAAGTGTATATCCCAACTGATGATTTACCTCAAATCAAATTAAAGCAAAAGGCCAGTATCCGGGTTAGTGGCAGTGAGCGAGTTTTTACCGGTACTGTCATTCATATAGCTACCCAGGGAGAATTTACCCCTAAAACCATACAGACCAAAAAGGAGAGAACCAATGTAGTCTACGCAGTTAAACTGTCAGTTGATGACCAGTCAGGCACCTTAAAACCCGGCATGCCGGCAGATGTGGTTTTCCACCGGGGTGAAGCTGATGATTAAATTTACTGAGGTCAGTAAAAGTTTCGGTCCTTTATTAGCTGTCAACGCTTTCTCCTGTCATATCAAAGCGGGAGAAATATTTGGCCTGGTAGGCCCTGACGGAGCTGGCAAAACTACCATTATGCGCCTGTTGGTTAATCTGATTGACCCGGACAGCGGTTCTATCATTATTGATGCTTTGCCTCCCCATCGTTTTCCTAGAGGCAAATTGGGTTATATGCCGCAAAAATTCAGTCTTTATGGAGATTTGACCATATCCGAGAATTTGAACTTCTTTGCTTCCCTGTATAGCCTGGATCCAAGCACCATTCAGCAACGCTCCCGGGAGATATTGCGCCTTACCGGTCTGTCCGGCTTTGAAAACCGCATGGCCGATAATCTTTCCGGAGGTATGAAACAAAAGCTGGCCCTAAGCTCTGCTCTGCTGACCCGTCCCCAAGTGATGATTCTGGATGAGCCCACCTATGGGGTAGACCCCCCATCCCGCAAGGAATTTTGGCAGATCCTTTACCGGCTTAATCAGGAAGGAATAACTATAGTGATTTCCACCCCTTATATGGATGAAGCCGAACTATGCCATCGAGTGGCCTTGCTTAATGGCGGGCAAATGCTGCAATGCGATTCCCCTTCGGCTCTTAAGCAGATATTTGCCGGGCAGGTAGTGGAAGTAAGAGCTGATATCAGTGACCCCTATTTTTTCGATGATTGCAGACTGGTTTTGGATTCTTCCTACTATTATCACCGTTTCCACTTATGGACCAAAGAACATCCCCAAGTATTTCAATTGCTTGAAGAGTATGCCTTTAATAAAGATATCACGGAGCTGGAACTTAAGTATATATCGCCCGGTATGGAGGATGTGTTCGCCTTCCTGGCCGAACCGCGTTTAGGACCGGAACGCTTTGGCAATCAGCAATGAGCAGTGGAGGTGGGCTGGTGGAATATAGTATTGTTACCAATAACTTAAGCAAAAAATTTGGCTCTTTCACTGCGGTGGACAGTATTAATTTAAGAATCAAGCCCGGAGATATCTGTGCTTTCCTGGGACCTAACGGCGCCGGCAAAACTACTGCTATCCGCATCTTGTGCGGTATACTTAAACCCAGTTCCGGCAACGGCAGCATACTAGGTTATGACCTTTTGCGACAAGGGGAGAAAATCAAGGAAAAGCTGGGGTATATGTCGCAGAAATTCAGCCTCTACCACGATCTTACCGTACGAGAGAATCTAGACTTTTATGCCGGCATATATCGCTTGAGCTCCAAAAGACGCCAGCAAAGAATTGAAGAAATGATCAGCCTGGCCGGCCTGGCCGGGCGGGAAGATCAGCTGGTAGCCAACTTGAGCCAGGGCTTTAAACAAAGACTGGCCTTATCCTGTGCTATCATTTCAGATCCCCAGGTTATTTTTTTGGATGAACCTACCAGTGGAGTCAGTCCAGCCGCCCGGCGTTCATTTTTTAACATCATCCAGGAGCAGGCCAATCAGGGCAAAACCATCATTATAAGTACCCACTTTATGGATGAAGCCGAACGTTGTGGACAGATCGCCTTTTTTAATCAAGGCCGTTTGCTGGCCCTGAACCATCCCGAGCAACTGAAAAAGGGTATCTTACCAGGCCGACTTTATCGTTTGGAAGCAGAAGACCCCATAGGGATCTTGGATAGACTCAGCCAGCTGCCTGGAGTAAAGGAAGTCAGCCTGCATGGACGCAGTTTGCATATACTGCTGGAGACCGGGCAGCCGGCAGAATGCTTAAAAGAATGGGCCGGGGCTGAAGCAGAACTGATCGAACCTACCCTGGAAGACGTATTCCTGGCTTTGGCCAAGAAAAAAGAAGGGGAAAACTATGACTCGAATCCTATCAGTAATTAAAAAAGAATACCTGCAAATGCGCCGGGATAGATTAACCCTGGTTTTAATATTTATGTTGCCTTTGGTACAACTACTGCTCTTTGGATATGCCATCCAGACCGAGGTAAAACATATACCAACCGTGGTTTTTGATCAATCTTTATCCAGTGAAAGCCGGGATATTTTAAGCTCTTTTTCCGCTTCCGGCTATTTTGATATAGTATACAGTCTCCATAGTTATGATGAGGTAACCCGCTTTATCGACAGCGGCCAGGCCCAGGTGGGGATTATTATTCCCCCCGATTTCAGCCATAAACTAGTCCGGAATGAATCCGCCCCCCTGCAGGTGATAGTGGATGCCAGCGACAATATGGTGGCCAACCAGGCCATTGCCACTGCTAATTCCATCGGACTGATAAAATCCCAAGAGATACTACTGCAAAAGCGGCCTGGCACTTCCCTGCCCCTGGATGTTCGGGTGCGGCCCTGGTACAACCCCGATGGTATAACGGCTTACTATATGGTGCCGGCCATATTGGGGGTCATTGTAACCATGACTATGGTGATCATAACTGCTATGGCTATCGTGCGGGAAAGAGAAAGGGGAACTCTGGAACAATTGATAGTTACTCCCTTGAAGAATTATGAGTTGATGCTGGGCAAAATTATTCCCTATATTGTCCTGGGTTATTTGCAGATAAGTGTTGCTTTGCTGGTAGCCAGTCTGATTTTTAAGGTCCCCATCAGAGGAAACCTTTTGGAGCTCTACATTTTGACCCTGTTCTTTATCACTGCTTCACTAGGCTTGGGCCTGACCATATCCAATCTGACCAAAACCCAGATGCAGGCTATGCAGATGGCTTTTTTCGTCATGCTGCCCAGTATCCTGCTATCCGGGTTTATGTTCCCCCGCCAGGCCATGCCGGATATAATCTATTATATTAGTTATGTAGTCCCTCTTACTTATTACCTGGATATTATCCGCGGCATTATACTAAAGGGTATTGGCTTTTCTTATTTGTTGGGTCAGGTCAGTGCCCTCTTGATTTTCTCGCTGCTGATGCTGGGCATCAGTACCAGCAAATTCAAGAAAAAGCTGGACTAGGAGGCTTTATCATGGAGATAAGACAACGGATCATCGATTCCTGCCGGGAGCTGGCCCTTAAAAAAGGATTTCGCCGGCTAACTGTCGAGGAAATAGCAACCTCGGCCAGGGTTACCAAAAGGACAGTTTACCGTAGGTTTAGGAGCAAAGATGAAATATTTGCAGCTTGTGTAGACGATTTCCTGGCGGCGGTGGGGAGGCAAGCGGATGCCTTATTAAACAGCGGCCAGGATATACCAGTGATTGTGGAGGAAATACTCAGCTATCTTGTTGCTGGTGAAAAGACTATTATCAGCCAGCGCACATTGGAAGACTTACACCGCTATTACCCCCATCTCTGGCAGAAAATCCATCAGTTTCGTATGGAGCGAATTCGCTTAATGATCGAGCTGGCTCAACGACAGTACTCCCATGAGATCTCCATTAATCCTTTAATTTTAGGTACCATGATCTCGGCTTCTATTCAAAGCATATTAAATCCGGAATTCCTGATTCAACACAATCTGAATTTCAAGGATGCTGCAAACCAGGTAATAGCAGTTTTTTTGCCTTTCTTCAGTTCAAAGCACTCCTAGTTGCTCATGAATAGTCTTCCCAGTACTGCTTCTCCGCGCTGCTGCCTTCTGCCCGCTGCCACCTGTGGGCTCAGGATAAGAGTAAGTTTTTTTCTTATCTCCGCTTAAAAGGTGGATATTCAGCATGTTTTTATCCTGGGATAAAGCAGTTGCTCATCTTATTAACTCAATGCCCTGCTAAAAGTTATATTTCCCAGGTTGGCTGTATTTTTCACCGGGGAATCCACAATAATGACCAAGCCGGGTAGCTGGTAATTAAAATAAATTAATTTTTTAGTATATAATATGGTCACATTTGGCAATAAATAAGTTAGAGACATTTTGCTTTTAGTATCCAAAACATCAGCTATTGCAGGAGGTATAGAAATATGACTGTGAAGAGCCGGTACCAGAAGCTGAATCAACAGCTGTATCATTCAAGCCAGGAAGCTATCCGAACTGCACAACAGGCCCATAACGCAGTTACCCAAGCTCAAAGCAGCCTACTGCCACAGGAGATTCAATATGCGGAGCATAAGGTCTGCGAAGCCCTCTCCTATTTACGCCAGGTTCAGGATCAGCTGCAAAACCAGGACATCGCCCCAGAAATCCGACAGAGTCTGAAGCAAGAAGAAAGCAGGCTGATGCAGGAATATGAACTGTTCTAAAAATCCCATAATATTAATTCCCCCCTCAAGCAGGATGGAATCCTTAAGCGGATCTCCCTCCTGCTTTTTTAGTACCACCCCAGAAGAATACTCCAAAATAAGCATCCCAAAATATCCCAGACCATGATATCATTACATTAAATCCCCAGCCTTAAGGCCTTATGGTGATTGGTTAAATACAGCGAAAAAGGAGTGAAGGTATGAAAGCGGCTGTTTATTATCATCCTGATTTTGCGGAAAAGGGCTATTTCATACTCCGGGATCGGGTTAAGCCTGGCTTCGATGCTTTGCAGGATTTGATAAAGCAAGGCAAAATCCGGCATCACCTTCCCATCCTAAATCAGGAAATTGAGGAATTGCTGATGGACACCCATAGTCCGGAGCACATCGCTTCCGTTCAGGCAGAAGGAGAACATTACATAGCTCTGCTGTCTGCGGCCGGAGTAGTACAGGCAGCTGAGCAATTAGCCCTGAGGCAAGTGGATTTTGCTTTTTGTTTCGTGGGAGCAGCCGGACACCATGCCAGCCCTGACAGCTACTGGGGGTTTTGCTTTTATAATGATGCGGTCATGGCAGTAAAAAAACTACGGCAATTAGGCCTGGAAAAAATAATGATCATCGACGTGGATCCCCATTTCGGAGATGGCACCCGTAAATTCCTGGGATTGGACCCGAATATAATCCATATTAACTTTTTTGGCAATAGCGGAGTGCGCAAATCTGATGCCCGCTTACAGAATTATGATATTCCCGTACCTGCTTATGGAGATAAAAGTTTCCTGGAGGAAATGGACCGGGTTTTTGCCCTTTCCAACTGGGATTTTGAACTGCTAATAGTGATTTTTGGACATGACTCCCATGCTAAAGATTACGGCAACTGCAAGCTCAGCTTTGATGCCTATCCCCTTATGGCGCAAAAGATTAAAGCTGTAGCCGGCTCCAGGCCGGTATTATTTATTCTTTCGGGAGGGGAAAACCCAGATGTGGCTCGAGTAGTAATACCATCCGTCATAAAAGTTTTTTTGGAGGAAAACTAAATTAATAAATAAGGGAGAATTTATTGCCTTGGAGCGGAGGGATACTAATGAAAAAGCTAGAGGTTTTACTATGACCAAATTCTTTCGCACTTTCATACTGCTTACCCTGGGGTCTTTTTTAGATGCAGCCGGCTTTTACTTTTTCCTGGCCCCTAATGATATAGCAGCAGGAGGGATTAATGGCTTATCTCTGGTATTAAATACCTATCTACCTCAATTTCCTCTGGGCAGCCTGGTTCTAATAATGAGTATCTTTTTGCTCACCTTGGGTTTTCTTTTGATCGGAGCGGTATTCGGCTTCAAAACCATTTATTGCAGTATTTTAATTCCCTTGATGATTTGGGCTATGGAATACTTATATCCTCTTAATGCCCCCATGGGCAATGATACCCTGGTTCAGCTCATATTCGGGGTATTGATATCAGGCACCGGTGTTGCCCTATTGTTAAATCAAAATGCATCTACCGGGGGTACTGATATTGGTTCCCGCATCCTGCATAAGTACTATCACCTGGATTTGGGCAAAGGGCTGTTTATTATAGACTTCTTTATTACCATAGCTGCTGCCATCACCTTTGGTTTTGAAAAAGGTATGTATGCCTTGCTGGGAGTCTTGCTCTATGGTTTAGTCATCGATGCGGTAATAGCAGGCTTTAACGTAAGCAAACATGTAATCATCATCACCCGGGAAAGTGAACGGCTTAAGCACTTTATCGTACAGGATTTGCAACGGGGAGCTACTATTTATACCGCGCAAGGAGCTTATACCGGGGAAGCCCGGGAAGTAATCATGACCATACTAAGCCGACGGGATTTTATTCAATTACGGGACTATATAAAAAAACTGGACCCACAAGCATTTATAAGCGTACAAAACACCCATGAAGTACTGGGAGAAGGCTTTAGAGCCCTGGAGTAAAGTCAAATACCAGGCAGCTTTACACTACATTGGCCAGCCTTAAAAGCAATTGCTTTTACCCCCGGGAAGTGCTAGTATGTTCCTGGTAATGATCTTGCCAACTCCAGATATCTTAGAATCAGCAGTGGCATAGGAAAAGCTATTTGTACTTGTGGCCTCTATCCCCTTTGTTCCGGGATAGCTTTTATCCTGCTCACTACAAATAACCTGGCTTAATGGCGGGATCAAGTATATGCCAAATGGAGCATCGACCTTGTTTAATAGCCAAGCCTTTAATCTAGCTGGATCGGAGAGGACTTTTTATGCTGGGTACTATAGTAAATACGGCTGCCATTTTGTTTGGAGCATTGATTGGATTATTGTTTAAAGGCGGCATTCCCCCCTCTTATAATCAGACCATCATGAAAGCCATTGGGCTGGCAGTAGTTTTAATTGGATTGCTAAATGCCTTCCAGACCCAGAATATGCTATTGCTGATATTCAGCCTGGCCATCGGCAGCCTGCTGGGGGAAATGATGAAAATTGAAACCGGTCTGGAAAACCTGGGTAACTGGCTGGAATCTCGCTTCGCTGCTTCGGGTGGCAATATATCCCGGGGCTTTGTTACTTCCAGTCTCTTGTTCTGTGTGGGGGCTATGGCTATTGTTGGTTCTCTGGAAAGCGGCCTTTCCGGCAACCATCAAACCCTTTTGGCCAAGTCAGTCTTGGACGGGATTTCTTCCATTGTTTTCGCCTCCACTATGGGTCTGGGAGTAGCTTTTTCCGCTGTCTCGGTCTTTATCTATCAGGGTTTCATAACCTTAAGCGCATCCTTTCTGCAGCAATTCCTGGTTGAAGCCGCTATCACCGAAATGTCAGCGGTAGGAGGGCTGCTGATACTGGCCATCGGCATGAATATCTTGGATTTGCCGCGAATCAAAGTAGGCAATATGCTGCCGGCCATATTTTTGCCTTTGATATACTATATACTGCTGCCTTATTTCTCAGCTTGGCAGGGACTGTTTTAATAGGTTTAGCACCTTGGCCCCCGGTTTCGCTCCCGGGACTGGCTCCTTTTCCTTGGGTATCTCCGGATGGTAAAAGCTTAATCGTGCAGCGAAGCAAAACACCGGTGGTGATGGAAAGGGGCTGCCTGGCAAAGAGCTGGCAATAAGCTTCTTTTTTTTCTCATTTGTTTATTAATATTAGTCCCAGGATACAGAATATGGCTCCCAGCATTTTATTGACCCCGAAACCCTCTTTATAAAACAGTATTCCAATAGGAATCAGCATCAAGGCCAGAGCTATATTGGCTACCAAAGACCCTACACTAATTTTCCATCCTGCCCGGTAAGCCATCAAATAACCAAATTCCAGGCCAACAATTGCAATTCCCAGTGCCCAACTGGTCCAATTGAGCTTTTCCAGGGTCTGAAAAAATCCCTCTTGATTTTTGTTAAAGAAAAATAAGAGCAGGGTTACCGCGGCTGCCGTAATATAGGTAACGAACAAGGCGGAAAAAGGATCCACTCTGGTCGGGGTCGATTTCTGGCATATATTATATATAACATTGGATGCCACTATAAGCACAATTGAAAAGACATACATAAACATAAACTTTTTCTCCTGATTCCATCCCCAGAGCATAACACTGGCTGGATACTTTAGCTTAAGCAATTTCTTAATAGCATCCCGCAGATCCATGGTGTTTCTGCCTGGGGTATTTACCTTGACGACCATACTTAGCCAGCCATCTCCGATTAATAATACTATATCTTTCCAAGGATATAAAGCTATGCTTTCCCTAAACCTCCATACTTAAAATACACGAGCAGCGGAATATCACTGCTTCATTTGACCGGCCTTTAAGAAAATCTTAATAATTTGTCATTAAAATGCTAGTAAATAAATTGGCTGGATTTGATAGAATTTCACATAAGCTCATAGCTATGGGGTTCACAGCTATAAAGTCCCCCGGGGGGAAGACGAAAGAGATAAACCTAAAACCGCAAGATTCTCTCTTTAAGAGAACGGGATTAGGGGCCATTGCTTTTAAGTAACAACTAATCCAGGGCTGATGCTTTGGTTACGCTATGCTTCTTGGTTGCCAGGGGACATACTTATATTAGGAAAGAAAGGAGCCAGAATAAAATGCCTGGAGGTCTTAATGCCGCGAGTAAACGGCAGGGCAGAAAAATCAGAAGATCATTAAGCATACTTATTTGTTTTGTTTTACTGCTGAGCGGGGGCAAGCTGCTGCTCAAACAGGCGGATCTTAACCTTGCTGATTATAAGCCCTTAATTGAATTAGTAAATATCAATCTATTGGGGCGGGTTAATACTGAGGCGGCCCTGCTTAACGGCAAGCAGGATAAGGATTGGAATCTTATCCTGGTTAACCACTGGAATTATATTCCCGATGATTACCAAATGGTTCTGGTGCGACTGGCTAATGGCGAATCGGTTGATGCCAGGATTTACCCTGATTTGCTGGCAATGTTCAATGCAGCTAGAGCCCATGGTGTTGATCCGGTAGTGGTTTCTGGCTATCGGAGCCCAGAAGAGCAGAAAAGCCTGATGATGAAGAAAATCAATGAATACCAAACCCAAGGCTATTCTGCTGTAGAAGCCCAGGCCTTGGCCGAAAAATGGGTAGCCCTTCCCGGTACCAGTGAACATCAATTAGGAATGGCGGTAGATATCAATCCGGCTCGGGACCAAGCCAAGGCTGACCAGCTTTATGAGTGGCTGAATCACAATAGCTATAAATATGGTTTTATCCTTCGCTATCCGGCTGAGAAGACAGAGATAACCGGCACCATTTACGAACCCTGGCATTACCGCTATGTGGGTAAGGAGGCGGCAGCAGAAATTTATGCCCGGGGCTTGTGCCTGGAGGAATACTTGGAAGAATTGGCAGCAAGCAAAAGCAGTTATAATTAAAAAATCATTTGTGATATTTCTCGCCCTTGATTATTTTAAATCCACGGTAGAGCTGCTCAACCAGTATTAACACCGCCATCTGATGGGGAAAAGTGAGAGAAGAAAAAGAAATACTGTGGTGGGCCCGCTTTTTCACCTGGGCTGACAAACCATGAGCCCCGCCGATTACTAGATTGACCCGGTTTTTTCCGGAGTGGTTCCAATTATCTATGCAATCCGCCAGCTGGATGGAGTTTACCTGTTGTCCGGATATATCAAAAACCACCAGCAATTCATCTTTTCCTAAGAGACCCAGTATTTTTTCTCCTTCTTTTTGCAGAATCTTTTCTATTTCCTTTGCCCCCGCCCTGGGATTGGTCTTTTCCTCCAGGCCTTCCAGCAGCTCTATGCCGGCATAGGAACTTAACCTTTTAGTGTATTCCTTGATCCCAGCCTGGTAGAATGCTTCTTTTATCTTTCCTACTGATATGATCCGGTATCTCATAATTTGCTCCTTCCAAGTTTTCTCCAGTTTAACCTGAAGGGACAAAAAAATAAAGAAAGCCCACAGATGAGCAAGGACCCTTTCTTCATGAGAAGGCCCTTATAATCGGATATTCTGTATATCTTGGAATAGCTATAGCTAGGTTAGGGACTACCACCCCTTAGACTTTTTGTGACTGTCTCTTATTCTGCTCCAGCTTAACTGAGGATAATTTTGATGCTACGCTTCTCTACTTGAGCTGATTCTTCGTTTATCACCCTGATAATAGCGACCCGTACTGATTCTCCTCTTTTTTTCTGCAAGATATAGGCCTGTAATTCCAGCCCCGTAGCTATTTCCTTTCCGTCTATGGCATATATCAGGTCGAAAGCTTTTAAGCCCGCTTTCTCAGCTGAGCCTCCACTTACCGGTTCCACGATTACACCGCCTTTGACCGGCAATTGATAATAACCGGCCTTTTCCTGGCTTATCTCGCCCAGTACCTTTATCCCCATCCTGGGACGCTCAACCCTACCCCGGGTTTTTAATTCTTCTATTACCGCTTTAACCTGATTGGAGGGAATAGAAAAGCCCATGCCTTCAAATCCGCTTTCTGCTATCTTAACCGTGTTGATCCCGATTAATTCCCCCTCCAAATTGACCAGTGCCCCTCCTGAATTGCCGGGATTAATGGCAGCATCGGTTTGTATTAATGGAAATAAGAGTCCTTCTTCCGTGGTAAGCAGTCGATTTAATCCACTGACTATTCCTGCCGTTACTGACCTGGCAAACCTTTGCCCAAGTGGATTGCCGATAGCCAATACTTCCTGTCCCACTACCAAACTTTCTGAATCACCTAGCTTAATGGGAGTTACATGATTATCAACCTTTATTTTGATTAAGGCCAGGTCCGTTTGTGGATCGCTGCCGATAATTTCTGCCTGTTCCTCGTTGCCGTCGGCCAGGGTTACGTTTATACTTTCAGCTCCTCTTACCACATGATTATTGGTAACGATATAGCCTTCCTGGTCAAGAATGACTCCGGAACCGGTGGATTCAACCAGGTTTTGGGAAAATATATCCTTGCTACGGCTTAGGTTGCTGATACCGACTATGGATGGACTGACCTGAGCCGCTACTTGGCTGATTCTGTCTTCATAGGAATTGGCCTGGGTATATACAGTTTCTTCGCTATTCTGAGTTTTAAGATGGAGTTGCGAGGTGTACCAAATCACACCCAGACCGATACTGAAAAAGGTAAAAAAAGCGATTAATATACATGTATTCCTTCCCAATCTTTTCCCTCCTGCTGTCGCTATTATCAGTGCTCTTATTAAAAAGCCTAACGATAGCTTTTTCCGCAGGGGGCAAAATATACCGTTCAATATATTCCAAAGATTATAGCCGTTCTTTATTATTAGGCTATGCAAAAGCTACTATGCTATTTTCTATTTTCCACTTGTGGGTCAAAATTCCCCTGATCTTAGGGAAGGAACAAATAAAAGGCCACCCCCTCCGGCAGCCGGCTAAGCATAACTATAGCTTTCTATTAAAGATGGGCAGATAACACTAATTGCCTGGGCTAACTACCAACCCAGCAATACCCAAGCCTACCTTGGGAGTCTACTTAACATCAGCTCCCAGCCCAATTAACTTCTCCTTTATATTTTCATAACCCCTGAATATATGAACCGCATTTTCTATTTCCGTTTCGCCTACCGCCGCCAAGGCTCCCAACACCAAAGCAGCCCCAGCCCTTAAGTCGGTAGCCTTAACCCGGGCTCCGCAAAGTCTAGCTACTCCTTCTACCACTGCAGTATGTCCTTCTACTTTTATCTTGGCTCCCATGCGCTTTAATTCGTCCACAATTTGAAAACGATTTTCGAATACATTTTCCACTATGACACTGGAACCTCGTCCCATGCACAGTAATGCCATCATCTGTGATTGCATGTCAGTTGGGAAACCTGGATAGGGAAGAGTTTTTATATCCACCGGCCGAATATAGGGACCTGCTTTGACAAAAATACCCGCATCTCTCTCCTCTACTATAGCCCCGGTTTCCTGTAATTTGGCAATAATAGGATGCAGATGGGTAGGAATTACATTTTCCACCAGCACTTCTCCTCCGGTTATAGCAGCTGATATCATATAAGTTCCGGCTTCTATTCGGTCAGGAATGATGGCATAACGCCCTGCCTTCAGTTCTCGGGTTCCTTCTATTTTGATCACATCGGTTCCAGCACCCCTGATACGAGCTCCCATGGAATTAAGATAATTGGCCAGATCCACAATTTCCGGTTCCTTGGCTGCGTTTTCGATGGTGCTCAACCCCGGCGTCTTGGCCGCCATCATTATAATATTCTCGGTAGCCCCCACACTGGGAAAGTCCAGGTACACCCTGGCCCCTCCCGGCTTATCCAGCTGAGCATAGATATAGCCATGTTCTATCTCAGTTTTTGCCCCCAGAGCCTGCAGGCCCTTGATATGGAGATCCATAGGCCGGGACCCTATATCACATCCTCCCGGCATAGAGACTACTGCTTCTCCCCTACTACCCAGCATAGCACCTAAAAAAAGATTGGATGCCCGCAATTGCTTGGACAGTTCATAAGAAGTATGAGTTTTTATCTTAAGTGGATCTGCCACTATCGATAGGCTTCCGTCGTCATTCCATTTGGTTCGGGCTCCAATTTCATTGAGTATCTGAATCATTACTTCAACATCCCGTATACGAGGCAGGTTATCCAATATGGTCTCACCTTCAGCCATTATACTGGCGGCCATGATGACTAAACCAGCATTTTTAGCTCCGCTAACCCGAACCTTGCCCTTTAAAGGATTTCCTCCTCTAATCAGGAGAGTATCTTTCACTGATTACACCCTCTTAACTATCAATTTAACCAAAATTCAATTCTCGTTCCAACATCTTGTAATCAATATCTATGCTTTTGATTAGGGCTTCATCCATCTTATAGCCCCGGCCTAAACAATTCAATATATTCCAGAGACTTTCTTCTCCATATTTATCAATTATAAATTCTACCGCTTGTAACGATTGCCGGTAGGCCAACTGCTGATCCAGTTGGTCAAAATTACTCTCCAATTGCTGAAAAGTATAAGCTGTTCCCCCCTTGACCGGTGGGGGAAATTCAAACCCTGTAATCTTCTTCTCCACATACTGGGCAATTCCTTCCGTAAACCAACGGGAGTAATTGCCTCCAGTAATATCGTCCACCAGCAAATGCGCAAACTCATGATACATGGGACCTTCCCGGGCAAAAACTGCCGACCAGTCATCGATGGGGCTGATCCACTGCTGGGGTGAGAGCAAGCGTATAGTCCCGGCCCAATAGACTCCCATGGCCTTCTGGTCTTTTTCCCAACCAAAACTCTTAGCCAAACTAACGCTGTCTGGATATACAATAATGATGCTTTTTTCTACCGGCTCATAGTCAAAGAGATTTGTTACTCTCATATAGGCATCTTCTGCGGTATCTTCTATGACCTTTACATAATCCTCATCTACCACTGAATATCTAATCTGAAAATGCTCACTATCCTTCTGCAGGAAATGGGCAGTTTTCCAGCTAGTCTCCTGAGCTACCCAAGCCCTGACCAGGGCATGGCTATTGCGGCTGATCAATACTAGCAGCAAGATTATAATTAACAGCAGTAGGAATGCTCCATTTTTGTATGGAACTGCTGATTTAAAGGCACTCATTCTCCTGACCTCCCCTCGAAGACCATTATACTACGGTGAGGAGAGGCCTGGAGCGGCCAAATTATGGAACTATTCCTTCAAAAACTCAGTTACTGCAGCTGCGGCTATAGCTCCGTCCCCCACTGCAGTTGACACCTGTCTGAGTTTTTTATAACGTACATCCCCGGCAGCGAAAATCCCCGGTACTGAAGTCCTCATGTCTTCATCAGTAATGATATAGCCATCTGATAATTCAAGTAAATCTGCTAAGAATTCACTAGCCGGGATCATACCGATACTGACAAACACACCTTCTACCGGCAGGTTTTCCTCCGCTCTGCTGTTTAAATCATACAAAACCAGGTTCTTCATCATGGCATTATTGCCTTCTACTCTCCTAACAATTTTATTCAATTTAAGCTCAATTCTTTCGTTCTTTAGCATTTTTTCCAGTGAGCTCGGATTAGCCCTGAATCCCTCCCGTCGATGAACCAGATACACCTGGGAAGCTATATCAGACAAATACAAGGCTTCTTTTACCGCTGAATCTCCGCCTCCAACCACTGCTACGGGAGCGTTTTGAAAGAACATACCATCACAGGTGGCACAGTAGGATACACCTTTGCCGATATACTCCTTCTCCCCTGCTACTTCCAGTTCCCTTCGGCGTGCCCCGGCAGCTATTATAATGGCTCGAGCCTGGAAATTTCCCTGAGCAGTAACTACTGTGTGTAGACCGTCTTGGGATTTAATATGCAATACTTGGTCATATTCCAACTCGGCCCCGAATTTTTCTGCTTGCTCCAAAAACAAAGCCATCAGTTCTCCCCCATTAATGCCCTGGGGAAATCCGGGATAGTTTTCAATCGTATCAGTAATTCCAGCATTGCCTCCCGGAATATTGGATTCGATTATCAAGGTTTTCAATTTCGCCCGTCCGGTATAAATAGCTGCCGTCAAGCCAGCCGGCCCAGCGCCAACTATAATAACATCATACATGCTTATTCTCCTTTCAGTAAAAAATAAAAAGCCCTGACCCAAGCGGATCAGGGTATCTTATATGTACTACCTTAAATAATTTAAAGGATTTTGAAAACTACCATGGGATAGTACTTCAAAATGTAGGTGGGGCCCGGTACTCCGTCCCGTATTACCTACAGTAGCAATAGTTTGCCCTTTTTCTACCTTTTGTCCCACTGAGGCTAGAAACTTGCTACAATGGGCATATCGGGTTACCATCCCATTACCATGATCTACTATAATAAAGTTGCCATAGCCGCCCTGATATCCGGCATAAGTAACATAACCACTGTCCGCTGCTTTTATGGGAGTTCCCCTGGAGTTGGCTATATCAATGGCCCGATGTCCACTCCTATAGTACTGGGTAATTGAGCCATATACCGGCCAATCCAAAGCTCCACTTCCTCCACCCGATCTGGATGCCACCTGTACTATTTTAGAACCTTTTACTATTACTTTGTTGACTGGCTCCTTAACTACTTTTTCTTCCAGAACCTTACGATCCTGTACTACCCCATTGATCAAGGTAGCAACATAAGCTACCTGCTTCTGACCCTCCTTACCATCCTGGGTTACCTTAACGCTGGACGATGTTGAATCCACCACCACCTTGGTTTGATAAGGAATACTTTCGGTTTTTTCCCCTTCCACTTTGGCCAAGACATTTATATAGGGTTGACTTTTTTCCAAAACCAGTTCCTGGCCTAGGCTTAGATTTTCCGTTTTTAAACCATTAGCCTTTATTATGTCATCTACATACATATCATTTCTACGTGCAATCAACCACAGGCAGTCGCCTTCTTTTACCACGTATTTTTGAGGTTTCAGGGTTCCGGTACTAATCAAGGTAGCTGCTTCTTCTTTTGACAGTAGTTCCTGATTATCAACTAATGCCTGTTTTATTTCCACCTGTTCGGCAAAGCTTACTTCAAGCAATTTTTCATTGCTATCCAAGCAGGTATACTGTTTTTTTAATTCTTCCAACACGGCTTGGGCTTCTTCTTCATTTTTCATGTAGGCGATAGTTTTTTCGTCAACTATTATGGCCGCCGCCATTCTCTTTATATCAAATTCATTTATCAGTACTTCTTTTATCTTCTCTTCCGGGGTAAGCTTCCCGGGCATAGCCCAGGTTTTAGTATACTCGATATTGCTGCATATTTCTAAATCCCCGCCATATTCCTGCTTAAGTTCTGC
>JAAYNQ010000191.1 GCA_012520725.1 Syntrophomonadaceae bacterium
CTCGCAACCTCTTAGGGCGCATGTTGTTTAGAGGTGATGAGGTATTTAAAAAAGTCGCTGATTTAAGCGGTGGAGAAAAAGGGCGGCTGGCTATACTGAAGATAATCCTTAGCGGTGCCAACTTTTTGATACTGGATGAGCCTACCAATCATCTGGACATAGAAAGCCGACAGGTAGTGGAGGAGATGCTCATAGGATATTCTGGTACTTTGCTGTTGGTTTCCCATGACCGCTATTTAATTGACCGGGTAGCGGAGCGGGTCTTAGCCTTGGAGCCTAAGGGTCTGCGAAATTATGCCGGCAATTATAGCTACTATCTGGAAAAAAGAAAAGAGCTAGAGGCCCCGGCCGGGAAAAGCTCGGGTAAGAAAAAGAAGATAAGTCCCCAGCAGGAATTAAGGCTGAAGCAGAAGGAAAAAGAGAGGAAGAAAAAAATGCTGGCTAATCGGCTGGAGAAACTAGAAGAGAGGATACAGCAGCTGGAAGCAAGCAAGGACCAAATAGAGGAGTTGCTGGTCAGTCCGGGAATATATAATGACCAGGAAAAGTCCCGTTACTGCCTGGAGGAATATGAAAAGATCAAAGAAGAGCTAAATCAGGCTTATGAGGAATGGGAACGCTGGTTGGAGGAGCTTCATCATAGCCAGGAAGAAACAGGAGGTTAAGCTTATAAACAGTAAAGGTAAGGAAAGAGTAATAATAGCAGCCTTAAAAGTGGAAGGTTATGGAATTCATGGATTCGACCACTACCTGGAGGAATTAGGAGGGCTGGTGGAGGCAGCCGGGGGGCAGGTCATAGCCACCTTGGTGCAGGCCCGCCGCCGGATGGAGCCCGCTACCTATCTGGGCCGGGGTAAGGTGGAGGAATTAAAACACCTGGTACAGGAATTGGAACCGGATACCGTGGTATTTGACCGGGAGCTATCACCCGTGCAGCTACGTAACCTGGAACAGCTTCTTGATATAAAAATTCTGGATCGAACTATCCTGATCCTGGATATATTTGCCCAGAGAGCCAGATCCCGGGAGGGTCAACTTCAAGTAGAATTGGCCATGCTACAATATCGTTTGCCTCGCTTGCGGGGAAGTGGAACCCAACTAAGCCGCCTGGGGGCAGGAATTGGCACCCGGGGAGCAGGAGAACAGAAACTGGAACTGGATCGCCGCTATATTAGGGGACGAATTCAAGAGATAAAGCGGCAGATGGCCAAAATGGAAGCTACCCGGTCCTTGCATAGAAAACAGAGACACCGTTCGGGGATTAAAACCCTGTCATTGGTGGGGTATACCAATGCCGGCAAATCCAGCCTCTTTAATTCACTATGCAGTATAGCTCATAAAAGCGGCTCTGGTCAGGTAGAAGCTGATGAACGTCTCTTTCAAACCCTGGACACTACCACTCGACGCATAGACCTAGGCGGAGGGCAGCAGGTGTTGATAACCGATACGGTAGGCTTTATTCAGGATTTACCTCCGGCCCTGGTGGCTGCCTTTCATTCCACCCTGGAGGAAGCCATTGATGCTGATTTGCTCTTGCATGTAGTGGATATCTCCGACCCCAATTACCTGGATAAGATTGGGGTAGTAGAAAAAGTGCTGGAAGAATTAGGGGCCGAAAAAGATCGGATAATAACGGTATTCAACAAGGTAGATTTATTAGAGGATCATACTGGTAGTGGCCCTAAAGGATCCATATACCTATCCGCCCGCAGCGGACAGGGGCTGGAGGATCTTATGGGGATCATAGCGCAGCGGCTGGATATGGATAAGAGCGATTATATTTCACCTATATGATATCAACCCGAAGTGATCATCCCTTTAGCCCTACTGGTCTTCAGTCTCCCTTCACAATTTAGCTTGTACCCCGCGAGTCCCACGGGGAGAGAGGAGAGAATCCTCTTGGACCAAAGCTATTTACTGTTCAGATAAACGGAAACTATTTCACCGTAATACATTACATGATAGTCTTCCTGGGCATAGAATTTCTGACGCAGCTCAGGTGCTAAAAGTTCTGGATCCATGGTCTGCTTAAAGATCAGCCGGCACTCGTAAACCAGGCCGCAGTTTCCAATCACCGGGCTTTCAATTGATTTGCCTTTCTCTGCTTTAAGGCTGAAGACCTTAAATTTATCCATGTCCCGGCCGGATTTGCTGCCGGTACCGGCCAGGGATTTTTTAAAATCGGCATTTAGGGGTACACTTACCGAAAAATCACGAGCTTCTTTCAGCAAGTCAAAGGTATATCGTGAATACCTGACTGCCACCATAAGCACCGGGAGGTTCCAAAAATAGCCGATGGCTCCCCAGCCAATGGTCATAGTATTTATTCTTTCTTTAGCCCTTACTGAGAGAAAAGCTCCTCGGGGCAGTTGTTCCAAGAGCTCCTGAGCCATGGTATTGTAGCTTAACTGTCCGGACATAAAGGTGCTGCTCCTTCCATAATATACTTATTATGCTACTATTGTACTTGATATCTTAAATACTTATACATTTAAATTACTCACCTTTACTGGAAAGGTGGCTTTTCCCATTGGCAACCATGCCGGCCGAAATAATAAATTCCATACCTTGGTCTACACTCATATCCAATATTTTGACATCTTCTCGGGGTAGTACCACAAACCAGCCTGAGGTTGGGTTGGGGGTAGTAGGAATAAAGATGGAATAGGTGTCTTCTTCTATATGGGGGAATTCGTCGTTGGTAATAAAGCCCAGGGAAAAAATGCCCGGACGGGGAAACTCCACCAAGGCTACTTGCTTGAAAGCGCTTTTATTGGAGGAGAATAGAGAATCGGTAATACGTTTTATAGTTCCATATACTTTGCCCAAGAGGGGAATATTATGTAATATATTCTCCCACCATCTCAGTATCCTGCGGCCGAAGTAGTTGGTGGAGATAAAGCCAAGCAGAATAACCAGGGCAATAATGATTATAAAGCCCAGTCCAGGTACAGCACATCCTATAATTGGTTCCAACAGGGGTTTTA
>JAAYNQ010000192.1 GCA_012520725.1 Syntrophomonadaceae bacterium
AGCTCCCTTAAGCGATTTAAGCAGATATGGCTATAGTTACCAGAGTTTCCATAATAGTGACAGCGGATATGTTTTGTTGAATTTTCAATTTGAGTATTGGGTATCCAATAGCGCTCCCTACAGCAACCAGGTTATGATAAGCGGTGACCACAGCCTGGGCCAAATATTAACCGGTACTTATCAATTCCACGATGCCGATGATGACCCGGAAGGAATAAGCCAGTACCAGTGGTATCGGGGAACTCAAAGGGACGGCAGCGACCGGGTCCCCATTCCAGGTGCCATTGGATCCCGCTATACCATTAATAATCGGGACCAGGACAAATTCCTGTTCTTCCAGGTGACTCCCGTGGCCAGTTCCGGCACCATTACTGGAGAAAGTGTATTGAGCTCCTATAGTCCGGCAGATCTGATGAGTATAGCCATAAGCTCTCCGGCCAGCAAGCTGATATATTACCAGGGGGATGAACTGGATATCAGCGGCCTCGTTGTCATGGGCACATATAGTGACGGCAGCCAGAGAATAGAAACTATCAACCTGGATAATATCAAGGGTTTTGACAGTTCTGCTCCCGCAGCCGGTCAAGTTTTAACCATCACTGTAGGAGAAAAGACTACCATTTACCAGGTGCAGATTTTAGAAGTGATATTGGAGAGTATAAGCATAAGTACCCCGGCCAGCAAGCTGATATACTACCTGGGCGATGAACTGGATATCAGTGGCCTGGTAGTAACCGGTACTTACAACAATGGCAGCCGGCCTATTCCTATCACCGTTGATAACATCACTGGTTTTGACAGCAGCCAGGTAGCTGCCGATCAGCTGCTCACCATTACAGTAGGAGGTAAAACCGCTACCTATACTATACAGATAAAGGAGCGGCAGGTAGATGAATGCTTCATCGCCACTGCCGCCTTCGGTTCCAAATTCTACTGGCCGGTAGCCCTCTTGCGGCAATTCCGGGACCAGTATCTCTTAAACAATAGCTGGGGCCGCATCTTGGTCAATTACTATTATCAAAAATCCCCGGCTCTGGCCGCCATCATTGCTGAAAGCGAACCCCTTAAAGGCATGGTGCGCCTGCTGCTAGCCCCTATCGTCGCCGGGGTTTATCTCATCTACCACCCCTGGTTGCTTCTCCTAATGGGTACAATATTGCTAGCCTTCTGTGCCTTTCGCAGAACAGTAAGCATAAAAGAGGGATAAGATGGTACTATTCGCTCATAAGGCGGCCGATCATGGCCGCTGCTTGAGCCCGGTTGGCCTTATGGTATTGTAAAAAGGTATTATCCGGATTGCCGTTGGCTTAATCCACCCCTCTTGGGCAAGTTTAATAACTCAAACCCCGGCGCCAATACCTGAACAACTTGACCCCCGGCACCAATAATAGCAGTAATAGAAAGTATTTCAGGTGCAGGACCAGGTAAGCCATAACCACCAAGGGGGTCAGAAGTATACGCACCAGGGTTTTCAGCGCCCCATTGCCGGCTATATACTCAGCAACCGAAGGAGAATAACGATAGTAGCTGTCCACAAAAGCTGTTCCCCAGGCATTAGTGAGCAAACACTGATCCCGGAATTGGCGCAACAGGGCTACCGCGGAATGGTATTTGGAGCCATAACAGGCGGTAGCAATAAAGCACTCATCGATTCGGGGCTGATAATCGAAAGTAGTCTGTCCCAGAGTCTCGACTCCTTCCCCGCCTACCTTGACGGTATAGGTCCCGGTACTCTCATTCTTTAATTTATAGCTGAATTCAAAACTACCGTCACTTGTACTGCTGGTCTGGTCGATATAATCCAGGTCCTCTTCCGGATCCAGCACTATGATGCTTACCTTCTGGTCTGCGCCACTATCTATATTTCCTCTGACAGTCACCAGCTTGCTCCTGTCATCAATCTCAGCATTCAGGTTAGCAATCTCTGCCGCCCGGGCGGCTCCACTGACTGTGAACAGCACCAGGAACAGTGTCATCAATATTAATACTATTCGCAAGGATTCACACCTGCCTTCCTTTTTCACCAGGGACCCTCCCCGGTCTGCTGCCTGCAATAAAGGCTAATCAAAACCGATTTTAATGCACCGGGCAGCTTGAGCCAGTTAAGTCGGATATATTTATTGATTTCGGCCTTGTAAATTACCAATCAGCGCGGGGCTTCTACCCCTCTATCTGGACCACATTGGATATGGGTACCATATTGGTATTGCTCAGGTCGCTGCCCTGCCAGACCATAGCTTTGGCGGTATAATCACTTACATCATCTGGCAGCAGGAAACCGGCATGAAAGCTCTCAGATCCGCCAGCCGGGATCATCCGTGAGATATAGGACATATTAACCATGGTTCGATCCCCATCATAGAGGGCTAGAATCAACAATACCTCCTGGTTGTTGGCTCCCGCCTGAGCACTAACCGTAACCTGGGCTTCCAGCACTTTACCTCCCTCTAAAATCTGGGCATTGGCGGTCTGACCTACTTTGAAGCTGGCCAGTACATTATAGACCGGTGCAGCAGGTGCTACGCTTACGCTTACCGTGTAATCCTGACGGCTGCCGTCCTGGGCAGTTACCCGATAAGTGACTGGATTAGTGAAATTCTGCGCTACCCCGGAAGCCGGCTCTACAGTAGCATGATCAGATATGGTGATAGTGGGTACCAGTGAGCTTAGATCAGTACCAGCCGGCACCGTAACACTTATGTTGTTACCGTTTATTTTCCCATACACCACCGGGTTGAGCCCAGCGAAGGCAAAAGACAATACCTGCTTGTCCGAACTAACAATTCCGATCTCAATTTGCCCATGCTGGAAAGTAACCTGTATCTCTTCAGCATTGGCATTGAATACTCTCAGGTCGTGCAAATTCACAGTGCTAAAATCGTTATTATGTCCCACCAGATCAAAAACCAGGGTGCATAAGGTCCCGGAACCACTGACTCCGGCTCCTTCATCATTGGCGGCTGCTACAACAATTTCTCCATTAGCAGCCTCCTGAAGATTGGAAATTAACTCCCCGGACAGGAAGTCTCCCTGCTCAATATCCGTCACTATCCCTACCGAACTATCATAGTGGATCTCAAACTGGTATCCGGCCAGGTCACTGATGTCTTCTACCCGTACCGGAATCCGCACAGTACCACCCTCTACTCCGTTACCCGAGTCTACTACTACGGTACCCTGAGAACTAACAGAACCAAGATTAAAAATAATCCCGGTAACCCCGGTTCCGCCGGCCTCTCCACCGCCCCCTCCCGGCACTTGGGCCGAAGCCACGCCAGGAATAAAATTCATCAGAAGCAAAGTTAAAACCAGTAGAATTCCTATGAACCTTTTATGAGGTCTCAAAACCATCCCTCCCTACATATATTACCGTTCTCAGTCGCCAACCCACATAATAATAAGCATGCTGACAGGCTATCCGCTCCATTCACTGTGCGGACAACCCTGTGCTAGCAATAGCACCTCCATTCCCATCCAATGCTAGGACGTCAACGTTTACCAATCTATATTTCGGTTTTACTTGGCAAATTCCTCCTCCTAGCTACCCCCTGGCGCTCCTAAATTTACGAGACCAATGGATGCCTCAAGACCACTGAAAAAGTTTCTAAATGGCAAGGAAAATGGATATTAGCCGTCCTTTGAAGAACAGCAAACTGGGGGCGACCGCAGGTCGCCCCCAGATGTCAAGGTTGCACTTGTACCCGTCCTTGATTAATGATAATGCTCTATTAATACTTGATAAACTTATCCCCTGGAACACGGCAGATGCTGCATTTGTCCGGCCGTGACTTTTCTATGTTTCCGCAGACTGGGCAGAGATAATAAAACACTTCTTCCGTCTGATCAAGGTTCTCTAATGCTTCCTGATAAAGTTTTGCGTGAACCTCTTCCGCTTTCATGGCAAAGGTAAAAGACATAAGGGCAGCTTTGTTCTTCTCCACTTCGGCTTCCTTTACAAAGTCAGGGTACATTTCCTTGTACTCATAGGTTTCTCCGGCAACGGCATCTTTCAGGTTGTCAGCAGTTGATCCGATTTTTCCAGCGACTTCAAAATGTTTCAGAGCGTGGAGGGTCTCGGCGTCTGATGCCGCTCTAAATAGTTTGGCTGCATTCATTTTTCCTTCTTTTTCCGCTTTCTTAGCGTAGGCCAGGTATTTTCGATTAGCCTGGGCTTCTCCGGCAAACGCCTCCATCAGGTTAGCAAGGGTTTTGTTTTCACTCATTTTTTGTCCTCCTTTAATAAACTAATTATTTGGAAATAAACCCACCAGAATATTGTCATTTATTTTTTCAAAGGCATTGTGGACAAATACCTTTGAAATATACGTTTTTATCATCAATTTTGAAGTTATTCAAATCCTTAACAATTAAAGAATTCATATCGATATTAAAATCGTAAATCTTCCCACAGGATTCGCATTTAAAATGTCCGTGGTCCCTTACATCAATGTCATATCTGGTTTCATTGTCTTCAATGGTAATTACCCTGACCAAACCTGCTTGTACTAAAACTCTCAAAGTATTATAAACGGTTGTTTTTGATAGTGTAGATATATCTTTTTGAAGGTCGGTAAAGATCTGATCTACAGTTGGATGAGTCCGAACTTGAGTAAGATATTCTAAAACCTTCAGCCTTTGGTAGGATAAATTTATATTTTTTTTCTTTAGTTTTTCTTTTAAATCTTCAAATAATAATTGCATATACTTCCCGCCTAAGATAATATATAATTATTTCTATTTTATAATTATTACATTATTGTACTTAGTACAAATTATAATGGCTTTAAAAAAATCTTGCAATACTATATCAATGATTTTTACTACTTTGATCAGCGATATTTCACAATATGGTCCACCAAGTCTTTCCCCGGGAATGGGTTTATTCACCGGAACACCGGAAATTATTGCTGGCCGGCGAGCGCAGCTAGCCCCTACAGACCTTACAACGGGGATTATCCGCCGTTCGAGGATGGATAACAGGTCGCCCTGCGGACTTACATCGTAATAAATGGGATACACCTGGGCCACTGTAGGGGCGGTCTTCGACCGCCCGCCCTGGCTGTAACGGCATTTTGGTGCACACGTCGGCGGGCGAGACTATCCGAAAACTCTCGAAAAGCATGAGCTCGACCTCCAAAGTGGATGATAATGTACTATTTCAGGGCCAAAAAGCAAGCTCCAGCCCTAAAAATGACAAATAATCGGCATAAAGTGGGGCCATTACAAACCTAATCCATAGTTTTCGGACAGTCCCTGGCGACCGCAGGTCGCCCCTACACACTTACAACGGGGTTTATCCACCCACTAGATGTCCTTAGCCATTGATAACACATTGGTGACTATATGGCTAATACTGTGCTAATATGTATAAAGATTTATTAATTGGGTTTCTTTATTGGGAGGTCACATTCTTGATTCAAATAAAAAATCTTACAAAAATTTATTACACTCCCCACCAGGAAATAAAAGCCCTGGACAATGTAGATTTATCGGTTAACCGGGGTGAAATATTCGGGATTATTGGACTTAGCGGGGCCGGTAAAAGTACTTTGATTCGTTGCATCAATATGCTGGAAAAACCCACCCATGGAACTATAATAGTTGACGGACAGGATATTCCCTCACTCAGCAAGAAAGACCTGCACCAGGCCCGGCAGAAGATCGGCATGATTTTTCAACAGTTTAATCTGCTTTCTTCCCGAACGGTTTTCGATAATGTTATGTTCCCCTTGGAGATTGCTCATGTACCGGTCAAGGAAGCACGTCAAAGAGTGTCGGAACTTCTGGACTTAGTTGGTATTGCTGATAAAGCTCGGGTTTATCCGGATCAACTCAGCGGAGGCCAGAAACAGCGGGTGGGCATTGCCAGAGCCCTGGCTAACAACCCCAAGATCCTTTTGTCTGATGAAGCAACTTCAGCCCTTGATCCACAGACTACCCGCTCCATTTTAAAACTATTGAAAGACATAAACACCCAGTTGAATCTGACTATTCTTCTGATAACTCATGATATGAATGTTATCAAGCAGATCTGCGACCGGGTTGCGGTTATTGATGATTCACGGATTGCCGAGGTGGGAGATGTATTATCAATCTTTTCTAATCCGGGTACCGATATTTCCCGAAGTTTTATAAATGCTATCAGTCAGAAAGATGAAATTGAGGGTTATACCGATAAGATATTAAAAAAACACGATAGCTATTCTTGCATGATCAGGGTATCTTTTATAGGCTCTTCAGCCGGTGATCCCATAATATCGTCTATGATCAAAAAGTATGGAATAGACGCCAATATTCTCTATGGTAATATTGATCAAGTTAAAGAAACCCCTTTTGGCCATCTTACTCTGCAATTAATAGGAAAACAGGAAGCCGTCGAAGAATCTATCCGCTACTTGTATGCCAACGGCCTGGAAATCGAGGTGATATGATATAATGTTAGGAATTGTAAGTGCAGGTATATTCGCCAATAATTCCTGGATGCTTGATGCCATAATACTGGCTACCTGGGAAACCTTTTATATGGTGGCCATATCTACAGCCCTAAGTTACCTTTTCGGGCTTCCTCTGGGAGTGATTCTGGTAACTACCGGAGATGGACATATTTTGGAGAGCAAAGGGTTTAACCGCATTCTGGGCACCATTGTCAATGCAGTCCGTTCCATACCCTTTATAATATTTCTCATCCTGGTAATCCCACTTACCCGCTTGATAGTGGGCACCTATATAGGTACTATTGCCTCAATCGTCCCCCTTACCCTGGCTGCCATCCCTTTTGTAGCCAGGTTGGTGGAGACTTCTTTAAGAGAAATTGAGTGGGGGTTGATTGAAGCAGCTTTGTCTATGGGGGCTAATGCCTGGCAAATCATCAGCAAAGTATTAATACCAGAAGCACTGCCTTCAATTATTTTGGGCATAGCTATTACTGCCATCAATTTGGTCGGTTATTCGGCCATGGCAGGGATAGTCGGAGGAGGTGGTTTGGGTACACTGGCGTATTATTACGGTTACCAGCGTTATGAAGACGTAATAATGTGGGTTACGGTAATAGTACTTATTTTATTTGTACAATTGGTACAAATGCTGGGTGATAAACTGCAATCAATCACCATTAGTAAAAGGAGGTAAAATAATTGAAAAAGGTTCTTGTTTTACTGTTAAGCCTTATGATATTGGCTTTGGGTGTAAGCGGGTGTGGCAATGGCCAGCAAAGTGATGCCAAACAGCCTGGTAAAACCGAAACTACCAAATTAGTAGTCGGTGCTACTGCGGTACCTCATGCAGAAATTTTGGAAGTAGCCAAACCTCTACTGGAAAAAGAGAATATTGAACTGGAAATCAAGGTCTTCACTGATTATGTACAGTTAAACCCGGCCCTAAAAGATGGTCAGATTGACGCCAACTTCTTCCAACATATCCCTTACCTGGATGATTACAACCAGAATAATAACGCTGACCTGGTATGGACAGTGAAGGTGCATAATGAGCCCATGGGAGTTTACTCCAATAAAGTCGCTAAGTTGGACGAGCTGCAGGATGGAGCCAAGGTGGGCATTCCCAATGATGCCACCAACGGCGGGCGCGCTCTCATGGTCCTGGAGTCAGCCGGGCTAATCACTCTGGCTGAAGGAGTTGGGGTTAACGCTACTCCCCACGATATCGTGGATAACCCCAAGAACCTGGATGTTATGATGATGGATGCAGCTATGCTGCCTCGTACCCTGGAAGTTGCCGACATATGTGTAATCAACAGCAACTATGCCCTGGAAGCCGATCTTAATCCGGTTGAGGATTCCATCTTTATGGAACCCAGTGATTCTCCCTTTGCCAATGTACTGGTAGTACAAGCCCAGGATAAAGACAATGAAGCCATAAGCAAGCTGGGCCAAGCTCTGCAATCCCCTGAGGTAAAAGAATTCCTGGAAAGCAAGTACCAGGGGAGCTGTGTACCATCCTTCTAAATGCTTATTTATCATAAAAAACTGCTGGGTATTATTAGCCCGGCAGTTTTTTTGCCTTAACGGTGCCCAAATATGAGGCATCATTGCGGGCGAGCACAGCTCGCCCCTACGGGCCTCGACGATATACCTCAGCAGGTCCGGGCGGGCGAGCACAGCTCGCCCCTACAGATCACGTCGATGTTTTATCCAGCAAAGGCGGCGACCGCCCACACTAACAAACACCGTTAATATGAATCTCCCTATACGGACTGATGAGTTGCTCCGGTTAATTTCAATTTGGAAGCCGCCTCTTTATCAAGTACCACTGTAGTGCTTCCCTTATGTAGCCGTAAAGCTGTCGCAGGTATCTGGGAGTCGATTGGGCTTTCCAGGCATTTGGCCACTATATCAGCTTTCTTGGAGCCATTGACAATCATTAAAATATTCCTGGCCTCCAGTATGGTTCCAATACCCATAGTGATAGCGAATTGAGGCATCTGGCTTCGAGGGATATTGGCCTTTTGGTAAAAAGCCTTATAATTGTCATCCAGGGTCTGTTTGGTTAATGCCTCTACTCTGGTTTTTGATTCAAAGGATGAACCTGGTTCATTGAATCCCAAATGACCATTGCCACCCAGCCCCAGAAGTTGCAAGTCAATACCCCCGGCCTTTTTAATTTCTTCTTCATACCAGCTGCAGTATTTTTCCGGGTCTTGGCTTAGACCGTCAGGTATATAGATGTTCTCCTTTTTAATATTGATATCCTTAAACAGCTCTTCATACATGAACCTGGCATAACTTTGATCCAAATCATAAGGCTTTTCCAGATCCATCCCCAATCCAAGGTATTCGTCAAGATTAAATGTTTTTACCCGAGAAAAATCAAGACCTTCCCTATGAAGGCGGATCAGTTCCTTATATGTCCCGATAGGTGTACTGCCCGTGGCTAATCCCAGTACACAATCCGGCTTCGATTTTACTTGACTGGCAATAATCTCCGCTGCGCAACGACTCATTTGGTCATAACTATCCTTAATGATAATATCCATGCTCTAGTCTCCTAACGATTTAAGATTTAATAAGATATGGGATGCAGGTGAAGGAATATATAAATTTAATAAACATTATTCATTATATAAAAAATTGGCTCAGAGTTAAACACACTTTATTAAGGATAAGCTAGTGCCCATACTGTCAGCAGGCCGAACTGAACTGATGAGATGGGCCCGGGAGTGAGCCTGGATCCTTCGGCCGGCTTGAGATGACACGGGCCTGTCTGATTTAGCCTTTTATCTTGCTGACCCTAAACATCATCAGCTCTTCTTTGATCAGCCTGGGGATGATTAGGTCTGGAGGCTGGGGAACGAAAATAGTAAGTCTGTTATTGGCTATTACTATGAAATATGGTCACTCCTTATAGCATCATTTCATATGCTATCATGAGGTGATTAGTTTGAAACAAACTATAAACATTAATACCTTGGTTATTGCTGAGGAAATGAAATATGACGGGGTTACTGTTTTAGAATATCGAATAGAATATCCTGAATTGGAGTCAGGCAAGTACAGAAAGAACATAAAGACCATTAACACTTTTTATAAAGACCAAGCCCTGCTCCTTCAAAACAACTTTCGTACCAAGCTTTACCAAATGGCAGTTGACCAGTATCTACATGACATCGAAAATGGATTTCCGGTCCGTGCATTTGATGCCCTGCAGACCTTTACTGCTACTTATAATAAGTCCTGTATAATCAGTTTATATTTGGACCTTTACCAGTACACCGGCGGGGCTCATGGCATGACTACCCGGACTTCCCAGACCTGGAACCTGAGGACCAGCAAGATGATCAAACTCAAAGAATTGTATAAGTGCTCAAATGATTATAAAGCATATATGAAAAAGAAAATTATTGCTCAGATAGCGGAAAACCCTGATATTTATTTCGAAAATTATGAAGAGCTGGTGGAACAGACTTTTAATGTAAACAGTTTCTACTGCACCCCGGAAGCTCTGGTGATCTATTTCCAGCAATACGATATTGCTCCATATTCAAGCGGTATCAGAGAATTTCCACTGCCCTACAACAAATGCATAATAGATCCGGTCAGAAAATGCCGCCGGTAGTAAAAATGGCCACAAATTTCAAACTCCCTTTGTTTAATAATTTTGGTGCTTGAAAAGTATGTGGCAGACACCGTTGGTGCCTGCCACCTCATGCTTCTACTCCTTCAGGATGTTATAAAGAATCTGGGCCAACTCTGCTCTGGTAGCGATTCCCTGGGGATCAAAGATATTGTTACCCTTACCTTTAATCCAAGCATGGGCTGATGCATAGGCCACAGCTTCCAAGGCCCAATTTGACACCTGACTGCGGTCAGCATAATTTACACTCTCGCTGTCGCTGCTTCCCGCTATCTGGCCGGTATTTTTAAAGTAGTTGTAAATAATGACTACCATTTCTTCCCGGGTTATAGCCCGGTCAGGCTCAAAGCGGTTGTCTCCTACCCCTTGAGCCAGGCCTAATTGCTTGGCTGCGGCCAAAAACCCGGTGTACCAGCTATTGCCTGCATCAGAGTAATTCTCTCCGCTCCTTTCCTCAATACCAAAGGCCCGGCATAACATAGTTATGAATTCAGCCCTGCTAACGGTTTTGTTAGGAGCGTATTCCTGTTGCGATACCCCTTTGGCAATACCCTTTTCTGCTATATACAGTAATGCATCATAAAACCAATCAGACTTCTGAACATCCACAAATGGAAGCTCATACCCTGGAGTTTCCGGGGGTAGAACCACATCTTCCTTTTCTCTGCTGGAGGAACTGCCCTTGGAACCTCCAGTGCTGGCAGGCAGCACCCTAACCAGAATCCTCTGAGTGATATTTTGATCTTCGGTTCTGGCAATAATATAGGCTAAACCTTCCTCCAAGCCCTGAATCTTTCCAGTTTGATCAACGTAAGCGACTGCAGGATTATCGGAGCTATAGGACATTTTCTTGTTGCTGGCATCAGCCGGTAATATTTCAGGCTGAAGGGTATAAGTGTCTCCCTTCTTAATGCTCAACTCGCTCAAAACCTTGCCGTTTTGATCCAGTATTACCATTTGGGCAACACTTACCGGGGCAGAGGGATAGGCTACGCTTACTGTAAAAGTGGCACTCTTGGTTTTATCGTCCATAGAGGTTGCCGTAATCTGCGCCACCCCCTGACTTAAGGACAGGACTTTGCCGTCATCTCTGATCTTAACCACATCGGGGCGGGAAGAGAGCAGCTGCACGCTTTTATCCAGGATTCCCTGGTCCTCCGGATTAACAGGGGTAAAGACCAATGCATCCATAACATCCTGGGTGATGTCAAGGCCCGGCTCTACCGTTATATCGATCCCGGTCAGGCTTGCAATAGGGGCACCGGGTGGAATCGTCCCCGTCTCGCTATAGTCAGCTGTCATGGAGAAACCGGCATAATCGGCTACTGCCTGGTTAACTGTGAGCTTATACTGCCCTCCCGCTGTCATGGGTACATCAGCAGCAAATCTTGCTACTTTAGTCAGGCTTAAGTTGTTTACCCCCGTTTTTGGCGCCATCGGAAATTCAATCTTGCCACTTACCGGGCTTCCTTCATTGTCAGTAAGGCTAATGGAATTTGCTGCCTCCAGGGATCGGATATCCATGTACTTGCTGAAATATACATCCACATAGCGTCCACCACTGCCCCAGACAGTCTTCTCAACTGCCGGCGACTCCAGTCTCACCAGGGGGATATTAACATCCAACTGGGGAGGAGGCACCGGCAAAGCGTCACTATAGGCTGTCTGATAGCCATCCTTGACATATTGCACCATCCACCAACCCGTGGGTACATCCCAGGCGTATCTGCCTTCAGCATCGGTAGTCTGGGGATTTTCCTGCAGATACCAGCTGGCATCCCAGAACTGCCAATCCTGGCTGGCCTTGGCCTCAGCTGCATTTTGGGCGGCACTGGCAGGAAGGAAAAGGGCTGTCGCAGTCACTCCCTGAATGCGGTTGTCCTCCACCCCTTCATATACAAAGCCGCTGGGGTCATAAACCCAGTGGGGGATGAAAGGCCTGTCTCTGTACCGCCAGAGGTCATCATGGCCCACATCTATCCACTTGTCACGTTGGTAAACATACCAGTACCAGTACCAATAGGAATCCATGGGTTCCGGATGGTAGTCTGCATAGGGCTCTTGATAGTTTTCATAATAATCCTCCTGGCCTCCCGGCAGCAGGCGCATTTCAGCCATAAGCCGGTTGTAGTCGGACTGAAACTCATTGTCAAACATATTACCCAGGAGTTCGCCGGATATTAACTCGGCTACCCCTATTACCACCTGACCCAGCAAGGGAACTAGATTCCCGGCTTCTGCCACTGTGCTTCCAATATAGCCCAGGGATTTGCCCATTAGAATATCTTCTCCCATCATGGCTATCTGCCGGTCATAATACTCCTGCAAATGAGATTCCAGATTGGGTCGTACATTCTCGTATTTGTTCAGCAACTCAATCATTTTTCCGGTAGTGGCCAGGTCTCCGGCAGCTCCTTTCAGGTCATTTATATCGCCGCCAATGTCAAGGACAGTCTTGACGGTTCCCAGACCTTTAATGGCAGCCGCAGCCATAGGAGTAAACATCCGTTCCTGATTACCTGCTGCTTGAGGCAAAAGTCGCCGATCCAGGTAAGCTGTTATCCTATATTTCCCATCTATAAGTTCATAGGAAAAATCATAACCATAGAGTCCTTTACCTAAATTGGTGTAATTATTAGCTTCCCGAACATCAAAATCCGCTAGCTCAACTTTCATGCTGGCAGTAAGGCTTCCTTCCGGCATAGTAACTCTGAACTCGGGAATGTCCAATGCATTTATATAGCCGTCAGTATCATACTCAATATAAACGTCTTCGGAAGTAGTTCCAGGATCGGTGAAGGCAGCCTGGGCATCTTTAAGCGATGCCGGTAGCAGCCGGTAATACTTGGATATATCATCAGGCTCAACCAATATCTCCTGGTACTCAACGATGAGTTCATTACTAGTGTAGACAGCAAAAGGAATTACGGCTTGAAACTCATTACCCCGGCGGGTAGCTGGACATCCTGCAATCTTAACCTGCTTTACCTTATCGTTGTTATCAAAGGCAACGCTGGCCAGAAAATCTCCCTGCCCGTTTAGGGCAAAGGGGAAAATAACGCTGCCGCCAGTATTATTAAGTGGGATCTTTATGGAATTTAGGCCTTGTTTCAGGGTAAATTCGGTCATCTTGACCCCTGCTACCCCAACCAGGACCAAATCCTTAGCCGAGTACTGTACTCCCTCCACCTCAGTTATGGCGCTTAGGTGATGGAAGATGGGAGCACCCATATTGGGAAGTACCAGGCTGGCAGACCATTGGCCGCTGGGGCTGGCTTGGGTCTCACCTATTTTAATGTTTCCGTCATATAGTTCCACCTTATGGTTGGCAGGAGCCAGGCCGCTGAATTCAATGGGTTTATTCATCAGGTCTTGATCTATATCCAGGGGAGAGTCTAATGTTATCATCTTGGCAGGGATTTGGCAGGTAGCAAACATTTCTGACCGCGGATTCCCTCCTGCTACAAATCTAAGTTCGGCACCGGCCCAAATGCTTTCCAACCTGGCCGGGCTGTTAATCTTGACCTGATATGTCAAAGTGCCTGCCGCTCCCTCAAGACATTCTTTCAGATCAAGAGTTATGGTGCCGGCTTCCTGGTCAACCACCGGATTCACAGTTAAATTACCCCGGGTCGTCCGGTTCATGGCGGTATTATCAACATAGGTGGTGCCTGCTGGTATTTGTGCTACCAGATCCAGCTGGCCCGGGCTTACCATGCCCATTTTATCATAATCATAGACTACCCTTAAGGTAACAATGCTGCCGGGCAGGGCTGCAGGCTTGTTAGCAGTAATACTGCTGGGTCCGTTGTACCTGAAGAAAAGATTTGATTTATTATATTTTAACTCCTTTAAGCCCAGGTCGATAATTTCTCCGTCCTTGACCTGGATGTTTTCTATTTTAATGCAATTGAGATTGTTGAGCCAATTGGAGTAATACATGCCCCCCATGTTATCCCAGCTTAACACAATATTATAGGTCCCCTCCGGCAAGCTGCTGGCAATATAGGGAGCAGTTGACTCAGCTTTGCTTACATATTGCCCATTATCGGCTTGATATGTATACAGATACCTTTTCTCGCCGATCCTTTCACCTCCGTTGGAGTCCAGGACCTTGGCTCGTACGCTGCCCCTTTCCGTTAACAGAACCGTAACTTCAGCATAATTGTCCTCATTTATGACTGCTGTGGCTGATCCTTTTCCTAAACCATAATTTTTTCCATCGGCGGATACCTCTACAATATCTCCTGGTTGTCCCGATATAAAGAAATACCCTCTCCCATCGTTACTGAAGCTAGTAGCTCCGGTGCTTAGGTTTGTGACCTTTAATTGCGTACGACCTATCAGGCTTATACCTTCTTCAACGGCGTGAACGACCAGCTTCCCGATATTTCCGGATAGATCCTGGGTATCCATGTTTACCTTTACTGTGGGCTTTACATAGGGTGGTAAGGTTATATCAAGGTTGTTAACCCCCTCCTGCAGGACAATAGTTTCATGTTTCTCCATATCATTGGCATAACAAGCTATTTCAATTTCGCCGGGTATTTTAGCCAGCTCCAGGGTATACTTACCCTCTTGGTCGGTACGTGTATATAAGCTAAGTCTTATAATGGTAGTCCCGTCTTTGTATACCATCGTGCCCAAGTGTATATTAGCACCTGGTATAGTAGCTCCACTTTGGTTCCTAACTGTGCCTGTTAGGGTTACCATAGGGGCTTTCTTTAACCTGATTTCGAATTCATTTTCACCGGTGGAGGGTATTACTGTATTCAAATATCCATCCTGATACCAGTCGGATCCATCACTCTCTTGTGATTCATGGATGGTGGTAAATTCAATCGCTGATCCTTTTAGGGCGTTACTTATAAAATAAGGAGCTTCTACTACCGCATAACCGTTCTCAAATGTTGTGGCATAACGGGTGACCAGGGTATTATTGGTACGAGTTGTTTTTCCGATTACCATGACGTTTTTTATCGGGAGCCCGGTATCATCGTCTATAACCCGTACCTTAACATCAGCGGGAGCGCTGATCTCATAACTCAACTCCTGTTCCAATCCGCCCTTGATATCAATGGCCTGGCTTTGATACAGCAATTTGCGATTAGCATCGAAATGCTGAAGGATATAGTCATCAGACATATCCAGGCCTTCAACTATAAAATGGCCTCCAGACAACTGCCCGGTAAAGGTGCCGCCGCCTCTAGCACTGCTGACCGAGACCAATGACGAAGCCAAATCCATCTCGGCAGACAGCTGCACATTCACCTTAAGCCTACCCGCTACCCGGCGGTTAATCTCCGCTGTCAAGGCTGGGCTTCCGGGCAGTTGTGCCTCCAGAGAGACTATTTCCCAGATGCCTTCTCTCAGGATAAAATCTGCAGTGTATTTTTTGCTGCCAACCGCGGTTTCGGAAAGGGTAAGCAATTGTTGTCTTTCTTCGATGTTGGTACGTTCACTGTTCCATTCCCTGTAGATTAAGGTGACCTCAGGCTGCAATCCGCTTTCCGTGGCCAGCATTTCTATTTTCACTGTATCTCCCATATATAAGGAACCTTTTATGTTTTTACGCGGGGCTTTAAGCTCTAATTGCAACGCCTCCGCAGATGAACCGGTAGTAAAAATTACGCTGGGTCCATCTGTGGTCCATTGTTCCTCCGCATCTCCAGCCTGTACCTGAAAACGATAGGAAGTGGAGGAAGCAAGATCGCTAATTACAAATTCGTTGACCGTGCCGGCAACTGTCGCCACCAGAACATCATTCTGATATATTTTATAGCCAGTTACCTCCAGGTTATCCTGGGCTGGAGTCCAGCTTAATTTCACCGATTCATCGGTGAGCAGGGTGGCAGTCAGCTTACTCCCTGGCGGCCAACTGGGAGGATCAATGAGGGGCTTCGCCAAAGTCTCCACCGTAAGGCTGGGTCCATCCGTGGTCCACTGCCCATCCGCATTCCCGGCCTGTACCTGGAAAACATAGCGGGTAGAAGGCTGCAGGCCGGCAAAAAAGACAGAGGTATCCGGGAATGGGTGACTAGTTTCTTTTCCGTCAAGATATAACTTATATTGAGTAGCACCCTCAGCTGGCGTCCACATTAAAACAACACTATTGGCAGTAATATCGGTAGCGGTCAGGGTACTCCCTTCCGGCCAGCTGGGATGAAAACTGAGGGTTTTGACCGTAAGGCTAGGTCCATCCGTGGTCCACTGTCCATCTGCATCCCCGGCCTGTACCTGGAAGCGGTAGGAAGTAGAGGGAGCAAGATCGCTAATAGCAATTTCGTTTACCGTGCCGGCAACTGTCTCTACCAGAGTATCATCCTGGTAAATTTTATAGCCAGTCACCCCCAGATCATCCTGGGCTGGAGTCCAGCTTAATTTTACCGATTTATAGGTGAGCTGGGTGGCGGTTAGGGTACTCCCTGCCGGCCAACTAGGAGGATCAATAACAGTAGTGTCCTGTATGTTGATAATTAAACTGGCCTGGGGCCCCGCGCTAAACTCTACCGTTAATACCAGTTCCCCTACCGGCTGGGCGGCTAGATATTCTTTTTTGATATTTAGATAATACTTGCCACTGTCCTGGGTGACACTGTAGTTTTCACTTCCTAGTGAAACCTGTTCATTCTTCACATCAGTAATTGATAGTATATTATGACGCCATTGGATCTGGGTACTGACATCGGCCTGGTAGATCGGGTTCTTATCAAAATCAGCTTTGGCCGGTAAGAAATCGGCTCCTTCCGCCGGAAATTCCGTTACCTGTAAAGGCTCGGTTTCTACCCAACAGTCATTGCAGATTACCTCGACCTTTCTACCGTCATCCTCCGCCGTCAGAATGGTTCCATGGGCAGGCTCGGTGCTAATTCCCATGTAAGCGAAGTCACTGTATTCTATTGGACCTATGGTAGAATCATCACTGTAATGCAGGCTTACCAACAAGTTTTCATAGATAAAATTCCCCAAGTCATCATAAGACGCCAAATCCAGTTCTTCTCCTACGGTGTAAATCAATTTGGGCTGTCTGTCCACCGTTATTCCAATTACAGTTCGGCTTTCATTCTGTACCCCCATACTCCTGGTAGCATCAGCTTCTTTGCCCAGAATCCCTTCAGAAATCGCACTTGTACCTTCAGCGCTGTCGGCTAACGGAAGGGCTGCGGCTTCATTGATGGGAAATATGGTTAAGGCAAAAGCAACCATCAACAACATCGCTACAAGTCTTTTCACTCCATGCACCTCCTTCATAACACTCATTTTTATTTTATCAAGAAATTGGCAATTTTTATATGCTGAATATGCCTATAATTAGTATGAAAAATGTTATCTCGCAGGCGGGCGAGCGCAGCTCGCCCCTACACACCTACAACGGGGGTTTGGGTCCTGGCGAAGACTGTAGAGGCGATATTTGACCGCCAGTATTTACTTGTAACGGTATGTGACAATACAACGGGCGGGTATTCAACGGTAATTTGGGGGTTTCCTACGGAATTTAGGGGCGGTCTTCGACCGCCCGCTCGGGTTTGGTAACGATATTCTGGCCGATGATCAGGCGGGCGAGCGCAGCTCGCCCCTACAGGCCTCGATGATATAACTCAGCAGGTTCGGACGGGCACAGATCAATCATACCCTTGGAGGAATATACGTAAAGGGGTCTCCCCGGTTTCGGTTCTATAACAGAGTCGTATAAAGGGCAGGAAATAATTACAGGTTAAAGCTTTTACTTCATTAGGTTCAACTATTACCTCAGGGGGTTCATCCATAAAATTAATTCCATCCGGACTGGACTGCAGCAGTACAATGGCCGGCGTAGTTCCTAAATTGATCACTGAATAAGTATAGTACCGGAGGTAAAGCACATTATATGTTTCAGAACACTGTTGTTCGCTAGTGGCAGTAATATCTTCTGAATCATTAAGCACTTTTCTTTCAACTTTAACCGGCTCGATTATCCTACTAACCACTACCCCATCATTTGCTTTGTCGACTTTGCTGAAAAATACCTGTTGTATCCCCAGGACTCCCTGTTTATCAGTTCCTATTTCCAGCCAGACCAATTGGATGTTTTCTGGTATGGTTATCGTTTTATAATACCGGTAGCAACCGGCCTGTAGCGCAAAGTAAAATTCGGCATAGGAAGTCTGACCATTAATGTCAATCATGTGTACTATGATGCTGGCTCCCATTCCTTGATTAACCTGTAAAACCGCTCCGACTCTCCATTCTTCCCCTTCACAAACTGGGATATAACAAGCACTGCTCTGGCATATGCTGCTATATTCATCGTTCAAACAATTAGCAATTGCCACTGAATAATTGCCGCGATATCCTCTTTGCCAGCAGAATCGGGCATTTGCTACTCCTCTGCTTATTTGCCATCCGGCCGGAAAATCATTCATGCTATTAGGTAGTATGAATTTATAATTAAACACTTCATTATAATTTATTAATTGATAAGAAGATGAATTTGGATTGCTCATGAATTTTTACCTCCATTGTTCTCAACATATTTGCTGTTATACATACATATTATTCATTAGCAGAGAAACAAGTGACAAAAAAACCTTATTCTGGATAAATTAGACAACAAAGGACACCAAAGAAAGGATAAATTACAATGAGTCTAAAAAATAAAAAAATTTTAATTACTGGTGCAGATGGATTTATAGGATCACACCTGGCCGAGGATTTAGTAAAATCAGGATACAAGGTGCGAGCATTTGTTTTCTATAATTCATTTAATACCCGGGGCTGGTTGGAGCAAATCCCCCGGGATATACAGCAAGAGATGGAGATCTTCGCCGGGGATATTCGGGATCCTTATGGGGTTAAGAGGGCCATGAGCGGGTGCGATATTGTCTTTCATTTGGCCGCACTGGTTGCCATTCCCTACTCCTATCACTCACCTGAGAGCTATGTAGATACCAATATTAAAGGCACCTTGAATATATTACAGGCCGCCCGTGAATTGGGGGTGGAGAAGATCGTTCACACTTCCACCAGTGAGGTCTATGGTAGTGCCCGCTATGTACCCATAGATGAAAACCATCCCCTGCAGGGACAGTCTCCTTATGCTGCCACTAAAATCGCTGCTGACCAATTGGCCTTGGCCTTTTATCGTTCTTTCGGAACCCCGGTGGCCATTATCCGTCCCTTCAACACTTATGGACCCCGTCAATCAACCCGGGCAGTTATTCCTACCATTATCACCCAGGTGGCTAGCGGACAGCAAAAGCTTAAACTGGGAGCAACCCTGCCTACCCGGGATTTTAATTATGTGAAAGATACTATCAGAGGATTTATAGCTGTCGCCTCTCAGGATCGAGCAATTGGAGAAATCATAAATATCGGCAGCAATTATGAAATATCCATCGGCGATCTGGCACAATTAATCATTGAGCTCATGGAGGCAAAAATTGAAATCCAAACCGAGGCCCAGCGCCTTCGCCCGGAGAAAAGTGAAGTAAATCGCCTGTGGGCCGATAATACTAAGGCGCAAAAACTTCTGAACTGGCAACCCATATATGGAAGTATTGAGGGATTAAAACAGGGCTTGGCAGAAACCATTGGCTGGTTTCGGGATCCAAACAATTTAAGACACTATCGAAGTGATGTGTATAATCTATGAAGAACAATATAAATATCTATGAGATAATGGAGAGGCTGGAGGCAGTTCTCTCTCCTTATCCTCATCCACTAATGCTGCATGAGCCTTGCTTTGAGGGCAATGAATGGGAATATACCAAGCAGTGTCTTGATTCGGGCTGGGTGTCTTCAGCCGGAAAATATGTGGAAAAATTTGAACAGCATCTGGCAGACTTTACGGGAGTAAAACAAGCGGTAGCCCTGGTGAATGGAACCGCTGCCCTGCATTTATCTTTGCTTCTGGCCGGGGTTAAAGCAGGGGAAGAGGTTTTGCTGCCGGCCCTTACTTTTATTGCCACCGCCAATGCAGTTAGCTATATCAAGGCTGTTCCCCATTTTGTGGACAGCAGCGAATACAGCCTGGGCCTGGATAGCGAAAAACTAAGCCTGTATTTGCAGGAAATGGCCCATCTAAAAGCCCAGGGATCTTTCAACAAGTATACTGGACGCCGGATCAGTGCATTGATTGTCATGCACACCTTTGGTCATCCGGTAGACCTGGATCCCCTGCTGGATTTGTGTGAAAAATACCAAATGATTTTGATTGAAGATGCCGCCGAAGCCCTGGGTTCATATTACAAAGGAAAACATGTTGGCCATGGGGGCCTGCTTTCTACTCTGAGTTTCAACGGTAACAAAATAATTACCACCGGAGGCGGAGGAGCCATACTGAGCAATGATAGCGAAATGGCGGCCAGGGCCAGACATCTGAGTACCCAGGCCAAAGTTCCCCACCCCTGGGCCTTTAATCATGATCAGATAGGCTTTAATTATCGTATGCCCAACCTGAACGCTGCCCTGGGCTGTGCCCAGCTGGAACAATTACCCCGCTTCATTGAAAAAAAGCGGCTCCTGGCTCAGCGTTACCAGCTAGCCTTTAGTAGCCTGGCCGGTATAAAAATATTTCAGGAAGCGGACTATGCCACCAGCAATTACTGGCTGAACGTGCTATTGCTGGATGAAGAATATAGTAAGGAACGGGACCGTTTGCTGGAACTTACTCATCAACAGGGCATTATGACCCGGCCTGCCTGGACTCTGATGCATAAACTTCCTATGTATAAGGACTGTCCCCGAATGGATCTATCCACCGCCGAAAGCCTGGAACGACGAATTATCAATCTGCCCAGCAGTGCTTTTTTGGTGCAGTAAAAAGCCCTGAGCTCTTAAAGCTAAGCAGTTGGAATTAAGCACACATATTTCTTGTGAAGCACTATATAGATAAGTAAGAATGATTATATTTTACGGAAGGTTTATGAGAAGGAAAATATCTGTCTTTACAGCTACCCGGGCCGAGTATGGGCTCCTTTACGGACTTATGCAGGAGATTGATGCCGATCCAGAGCTGGAACTGCAAGTCATCGTTACCGGGGCCCATCTGTCTCCAGAATACGGCTTTACTTGCCGAAATATTGAAGATGATGGTTTTAAGATCAATGAGAAACTGGAAATGCTTCTGTCCAGCGATACTGCCATAGGGATGATAAAATCAATGGGCCTGGCTCTGATTGGCCTGGCGGAAATATTTGAACGTTTACGTCCGGACTTGCTGGTTCTCCTGGGAGACCGTTATGAAACCCTGGCCGCAGCCCAAGCCGCAATAATGCATCATATTCCCATTGCCCACATTGCCGGAGGGGAGATTAGCATGGGAGCAGTTGATGACTCCATACGCCATGCTATCACCAAGATGGCACATTTTCATTTTGTGGCCTCCGAAATCTACCGTAAAAGGGTAATACAACTGGGAGAGGCCCCTGATCGCGTTTTTGACGTGGGCAGTACCGGTATTGACCAAATCAAAAAGCTTGGGCTCTTATCCCGGCAGGACCTGGCCCGGGCCTTGAACTTTGATCTGGAGCCTCCCTTTTTTCTGATTACCTATCATCCCCCTACCCTAGAATCTGATGCAGAACATGAGATACTGGAACTCCTGGCAGCCCTGGATCACTACCCTGATATCCATCTCATCATCACTGGTTCCAATGCTGACATGGGCGGAAGAAGGATTAACCTTCTGATGAAGGACTATGCCGCCCGGAATCCGGAGCGGGTTTACTATAATACTTCTTTGGGACAATTAAAATACCTGAGTGCTATGCAGCATTGTCAACTGCTTATCGGCAACTCCTCCAGCGCCATCATAGAAGCACCCTTTCTCAAAAAAGCCGTGGTAAACGTGGGCAGCAGGCAATCCGGCAGATTAAAGGCAGCCTGCATCATTGATTGTAAAGCCCGGCAGTCTGATATCCGGGCAGCAATAGAGCAGGCCCTGTCTCCCGAATTCCAGGCCCGGCTGCCGGGTGTAAAGTCATGGTACGGGGATGGTAATAGTGCTGAAAAAATAAAATCAATACTGAAAAATGCCAATCTAAAAGGGATTCTACAAAAGAAATTTTATGATCTTGATTTCGAGGTAAACAAAGGGCCACTCAATGAATAAATACCATAATAAAGAACCGTAAAGCAATAAAGCTTCCGTCTATGGTTTTCTGCTAATAATCTGATTCTGCCAGGTTAAATGAGCATGGGGAGGACATCGCTGATGAAAACTATCTATATTATCGCTGAAGTAGGCGTAAATCATAATGGTTCCATGGCATTAGCCTATGATTTGATAGATATAGCGGCTAAAGTGGGAGCCGACGCAGTCAAATTTCAGACTTTTACTGCCTCGGAAATCGCAAGTCAACATGCGCCTAAAGCAGCTTA
>JAAYNQ010000193.1 GCA_012520725.1 Syntrophomonadaceae bacterium
AAAGGCATGTGGATAGGTAAACTAATTATAGTGAGACAGTTAGTGGATATAATCTGCGAAAACAAGCACAAAGTGATATAATACTCATTGCCCTATTTTAACATTCATTTATTTTATATTCAATATTACTTATCCCAAAGCAGAAGGGATGCAAAAGCATAGTTTTTAATGTAGTATATGTATGTTGGCATTCATTTTCACTCTTGCTGTGGATTATGAATGGAAGTAATTAATCGGCTTGTAAACAATAGGTACATAAATTAAAATAACAGGGGAAGGAGAGAAAAAGCAGTTCAGATGTTAAACGAAAGCGGTGAAGAAAGAAACCCTCAATTAAAGCTTATCGCCACCAAGACCTTTGCGGCCAACCGGGATCTGGTTTATCTGGTGGATTTTTTAAACCGCAGTTTAAAGGAAAAGAAGGTAATGTTCGGGGTAAAAAAGAATAAAGAAACCAATGAAATGATTATCAATATTTATGAGATATAGGAGCAGCTATTTATGGGTGAAGAGATTAAGAATTTTTTTAAAGAACTGATCAGTATTGTAGTAATAGCTTTTGTCCTGGCCATGATATTAAGGACTTTTGTGGTGGAAGGCAGAATAATACCTTCCGGTTCCATGCTTCCAACCATTCAGCTACAGGATCGGGTTATGGTCAATAAATTCATCTACTATTTTAAAGACCCCGTACGAGGGGATATAGTGGTTTTTGATCCTCCGGATGCCCTAAATAGTAAAGAGGATTATATCAAAAGGGTAATTGGTCTGCCAGGAGAAACCATTGAGGTCAAGAATTCCACCGTATATGTGAATGGGGAAGCCCTGAATGAACCCTACCTATATGAGGCTATAAACTACGAATTCGGTCCGGTGGTGGTACCCGAAGATGCTCTGTTCGTCATGGGGGATAACCGGAATCCCAGTTATGACAGCCATCGCTGGAATGACTGGTTGACCCGGGATCACCTGAAAGGGAAAGCCTTTTTAATCTACTGGCCCATAAATCATATGGGCATGCTGGAACGTGGTCTTGCTCAATAAAAAGCGGAAAAGATAAGTTGTGACCTGATGGTATAGATATTTAGCCAAAGCAGAAAAATAAGCCAGTAATTTCTGTTTTAGACATCAAGGATAATGAGAGAACAGGGGGTGGCATGGAGTGAATATCCTGCTAACCAATGATGACGGGATTAATGCCGGGGGCATAAGAGCTCTGGTAAGAGAACTTGCTACCCTCGGCGATTTGTATGTAGTGGCTCCTGATCGGGAAAGAAGTGGTACTGGCCATTCGATAACGGTTTTCGAACCCATTCTTACCCAAAAAATTGAAATCAACGGGGTCAAATCAGCCTGGATTGTAAAAGGTACTCCGGTTGATTGCGTAAAACTGGCTTTAGGGAAGCTCTTAAGCCAGAAAATTGACCTGGTAGTATCGGGAATAAACCATGGTCCTAATTTGGGCACCGATGTTTTATATTCCGGTACGGTATCTGCCGCCGCCGAGGGAGTAATAATGGGAGTGCCTGCAGTAGCCATATCCTTGAATTCCTATCAGGAGGAAATGGATTTTTCTTTTCCGGCCCGTTTCACCCGCCTTTTTATCAAAACCGTTATCCGGCGTGGGATTGACCGGAATACCATGGTCAATATAAATATCCCCGCCCTTCCCCCCCAGGAGATTAATGGTATTCGTATTACCCGTTTGGGGGTGAGGAACTATGACAACCTGTTTGAAGAAAGAAAAGACCCCAGGGGTAATAGCTATTATTGGCTGGGGGGAGGAGTGAGGAAGGAAGAGCAGGAAGAGGATAGTGATGTTTTAGCCCTGGAAGAAGATTATATCAGCATAACCCCATTACATCTGGATCTTACCGATTATCCCTTAATAGATGAATATAAACAGGTTTTCGGACGTTATTTAGATTATTTCCGCGGGAATAAAAGATGATAATTATAAGCTTGATAATCAATACCTTGATATTTTTTCTCATCAGCAATTGGTCCTATTTGCAGAAGAAAAAGGCGGATCCCAATTATCCCGACCGCCCTTTCACCAAAGTAGTCCTGTTTCCCCTGGCTTTGGGGATTGTCTTTACCTTGATAGTAGATGCTTTTAAAGGGATCATAGTATACCAGCTGATACTGTTTTTAGTGGCCGCCCTATTGTTGTATTGGATCTTCTTTGTAATGAATAAAGGAAATAAATAAAGCTATAAAAAAATTTTGCTACTTGAATGAATATATAGTACCATTTTTACAGTTATAGTATTTTTGAGGAGGTTGTTTGATGAAGGTTTACCCTACAAGTAAAATACGCAACATAGCTCTTGTTGGTCACGGAGGAACCGGTAAGACTTCACTGGCAGAGGCTATGATTTTCAACACCGGAGCTACCAGCAGATTAGGCAAGGTAGATGATGGCAATACCGTAGCTGACTATTTGCCGGAAGAAGTCAAGAAGAAAATTACCATAAGCACATCACTGGTACCTTGTGAATACAGGGACCATAAAATAAATGTATTAGATACGCCTGGTTTTGCGGATTTCTACTTTGAAGTGGTAGGAGCAGCGAGGGTAACCGATACTTTAGTCATGATGCTCTCTGCCAGTGCCGGGGTAGAAGTACAGACTGAAGTTATCTGGGAAGATTTCCCCAACACCCCCAAGTTGGTGTTTATTAATAAAATGGATCGGGAAAACTCAGATTTCTATAAGGTTTTGGATCAACTAAAAGATAGCTTCTCAGATATTATAGTCCCGGTTCAGCTTCCTATTGGTTCCGAAAGCAACTTTAAAGGTGTTGTGGACCTGGTTAAGATGAAAGCCTATATCTTTGAAGAAGGTAGCGGGAAAATGAGTGAAGCTGAGATACCTGCCGAGATGATGGATGATGTGGAAATATATAAAGAGCAGCTGATTGAAGCCGCCGCAGAAGCAGATGATGAATTGCTGGCCAAATACCTGGAGGGAGAAGAACTCAGTGATGAAGAAATTCTCGGCGGCATCAAGAAGGCAGCCGCTTCCGGTTCTGCTGTTTTTGTTTTCTGTGGTTCAGCCCTAAAAAATATCGGAATCAAACCCTTTATGGATTTTGTGGTCGATTGTGCTGCTACCCCAGAGGACAATCCTGTATACCAGGATATTGATAAGAGCAAACTGGCCATACAGGTATTTAAGACCATAGCTGACCCTTATATAGGTCGGCTCAATATGTTTAGGGTTTTTTCTGGTACGATGAAAGCCGACAGTTCCTACTATAATGCGAATAAAGAAAAAGACGAGAGAATTGCCCAGTTGCTGGTGATGACCGGTAAAGAGCAGTCCACGGTGCCGGAACTGCATACCGGAGATATAGCCGCTGTAGCCAAGTTAAGCCTTACTTCTACCGGTGATACCCTGTGCAACAAGGCTAATCCGGTATCCATTAGTCCTATCGAATTTCCTAAGCCCACTCTGAATATGGCCATTGAGCCTAAGAGCAAAGGGGACGAGGATAAGCTAAGCGGTGCCCTGCAGAGGTTAAAAGAAGAAGATCCCACCATTGTTATTGAAAAGAACACCGAAACCAAACAGACCCTTCTGAAGTCTATGGGAGATACCCATGTGGATATTATCATGGAAAAACTGAAGAACAAATTCGGAGTCGACGTGATTAGTAAAGATATGAGGATACCCTACAGGGAAACCATACGGGCCACAGTTGAGGCTGAAGGCAAACATAAGAAACAGAGTGGTGGACACGGCCAATACGGTCATGTTAAGATTCGTTTCGAACCCCTGGGTGAAGGAGAATTTGAATTTGGCGAAGAGGTTTTCGGAGGAGCGGTTCCCCGGCAGTACTTCCCGGCGGTTGAAAAAGGACTGCAGGAAGCTATGGAAGAAGGGGTTTTGGCTGGCTATCCAGTATGCAATATAAAGGCCACCCTCTTTGATGGATCTTACCATTCTGTAGATTCTTCAGAAATGGCCTTTAAGATGGCAGCCCGGCTATCTTTCCGCAAGGGTATGGAAATGGCCAAACCGGTGCTCCTGGAGCCCATAATGAATGTTGAAATACTGGTTCCGGAAGCCTTCATGGGTGACATAATTGGAGATTTAAACAGCAAGAGAGGACGAGTACAGGGAATGGAACCAGTAGGGAAAAAACAGCTCATAAAAGCCCAGGTTCCTCTAGCTGAAATGGCCCGCTATACTATAGACTTAAAGTCCATGACTCAGGGGCGGGGCAAATTCACCATGGAATATTCCCATTATGAAGAAGTGCCGGCCCAGAATGCAGAAAAGATTATAGAAAGAGCCCGGCAGGAAAGAGAAGAAAAAGATAAATAAATCTTTAGTTCAAAAGATGACAATGGATGTTTCCTATTGTCATCTTTTATTTTTCCATAGAAAGGGGAGATGGGCCGGATTGGACTGCCGGCTATAAATGATATGTTACAGCAATACTTGGATGGCTGGGGCTTAAATTGGGTATCTGCTCTAATCTCGCAGCAGTTTACCCGATATATTATTGGGGTCTTGTTAATTCTAGTCCTCTTTTGGGTGATAAAGAAATTGGTGAAGAAATACCTGTTTCCCTGGGTGGAAAGACTGACGGGAAAAAGCCAAAATGAGATGGACGATAAAATAGCAGCAGCATTTTTTAGGCCTGTAGAATGGCTGATTGCTTTGACCGGATGGTTTATGGTTTTACGCTATCTTCCTTTGAGCCCCAATCTGGACCAGATTCTAGTGGATATTTATCGCTCTGCCATAATAGCCCTGATAGCCTGGGGATTTTATGTTTTGGCAGCTGGGGAATCTATTTTATACCGGGAATTCAAGGAGAAATTCAAGATAGATGACATACTGATTGCCTTTCTATCCAAGGTATTAAGATTTATAATCATAGCCCTGGCCCTGGTGGTTATAGTACAGGAATGGGGTTATGAGGTAAATGGTTTTATCGCCGGTTTGGGTTTAGGGGGATTGGCCTTTGCTCTGGCGGCTCAGGACGCTCTTTCCAACATATTCGGCGGAATAGTAATCATAATGGAAAAACCCTTTTCGATTGGAGATTGGATAGTTACTCCCGGTGTAGAAGGAATTGTTGAAGACATAAATTTTCGCAGTACCAAGGTAAGAGCCTTTGACCAGTCCCTTATAACCATACCCAACTCCACCCTGGCCAAAGAAGCCATTACCAATTACAGCCGCATGGGTAAAAGACGCATCACTTTTCACCTGGGGGTTACTTTCGATACCCCCCGTTCAAAATTGGAACAATGTGTGCTGCAGATAAGAGAAATGTTGAAAAATCACCCTGATGTCCATCCAGAAACCATATTTGTTTACTTCGAACAATTCAATGACAGCAGCCTGGATATATTTTTATATTTCTTTACCAATACCACCGTTTGGCAGGAATACCTGGCCGTACGGCAAAACATCAATTTAAAGATAATGGAGATACTGGAGGAATTGGAGATATCGGTGGCATTCACCAGCCGGAGTATTTACCTGGAAAATATAGACGGTTTAACGGTTCCGGGAGAATAGCCAGGAATCTTCCAAGACTGTTAGGCCAAATCCATTCATTGACAGGAATCTGCCCGGCTGATATGGAATTTATCTCTACTTTGAGGGGGGATTAAAATGAATAGCTTGGAAGAATTAAATATGCAGATTGAAGAGGTAAAAGGCTTTTTGCATAAGTCCTATGAGGATGTAAGATTAGCCCGCTATGCTGCCGAGCAGCAAATGAATTTTCTAAAAAAGAAAGAACATGAATTAGATTTACTTAAAGATCTGTTTAAAAATATGCTTGATGAAAGAGAGCAACTTCAAGGAGGCAGCATCACAGAAGAAGAAAGAAAACTACTGGGTGAGTCTGCAAGTGACTAGCCTGGTAATAATTGCACATGCCTGGAAATATACCTAGGAGCATAAATTGCGGGAAGGGCCAAGCTAAACTGCTTAGAATGAAATCAAAAAATGGACCCTACTGGAACATAAAATTATGTTTCAGTAGGGTTCGGCATTTGTCAAGATAGTTGTCGCCAATTTCCAAAATAATGTATGAGTTTATGAAATCTGTTTTTGCTTCGATATATCGTTTTGGGAGCGCTCTGGATTAAGCCATACTTCATCCTCAAGAGACCA
>JAAYNQ010000194.1 GCA_012520725.1 Syntrophomonadaceae bacterium
ATTTGATTGTCCCGCTATTACTTCTTGGAACCATATTTTTGAAAAGTAGGCTTCCAGTGGAAATTGTGGATCAGTTTATCGGTTTTATCACTGGGGGTAGACAGGATTTGGCACGTAGATATCTATTCAATAGGGCACTTGAATTAACCCTTGATAATCCCTTTGGAATTGGCCCTGGTAAATTTGAGCAATATGAACCAATATTTCGATACCCCCATAACCTCGTTTTAGAGGCGTTAGTGGAGTTGGGGTGGTTGTTTGGTTTGTTTTTGGTCTTGATGGTTACCTATACCTTTCTGCTTCTGTTTAGAAATGCTAAAGACAATTTTATCCTGCAAGCCCTCATGGGTTTTTATACGATAGCTGTAGTAAATTCCATGTTCAGTGGCGACATAACAAGTCCGAAGGAAATCTACATTGTAATCCCGTTAGTATTATATTATGTACGAAAGTCCGGAGTACTTAGATCTAGCGACGACATTCTTTTGGTGGGGGCTATTTGATCTCGTCAAGTGGATGGTTCTAGAGTAACCTCTAAAGAAAGCTAATAAGAAGTAGGCGAAGGGGGAAGCCGAATGTCTAAACTAAGTATTTTAATGCCCGTATACAATGAGGAAAAGTTTATTTATGAGGCGGTTAACAGTATACTGAATCAAGACTGTAATTTTGAGTTAATTATTGTAAATGACGGTTCAACGGATCGGACTGGGGAGATATTGAAAGAGTTTGACTCACCCAAATTGCGGATATTAAACTCGATCAAAATTGGCAAGAACGCTGCAATAAATAAGGCATACCAGATGGCGGAAGGAGAATGGTTCGCTTTTTTTGCAGGAGACGATATAATGCCACCTGGTTCATTAAAAGATAGATTATCTGCCATCGAACATTATGATACAGATGACCTTGTTGTAGGATTAAGCAGGCTTGAGATTCAGTCGGAGGACAAACGATATAATGGAATTCAAGTTCCAAAGAATAAATCAAAGGGTTACGCTACGGGCTCGACTGTTATTTTCTCAAAAGCATATGCCAATCTTATCTTCCCGATTCCAGAAGATTATCCAAATGAGGATGGTTGGACAGGTCTCCACTTTCAATATTTCTCGGGAACCACCGTCCATATACCGATAAACTCTGTTATATATAGAATTCATTCGGGAAATTCTATGCAACGAACTACCGATTTTAATGTTGTTAATGCTCAACTTCATAGTAGAAACAAGATATACGCGGAATTCGCTAACAGATATAAGGAGCGTTTGGAGATAGGTGCGATTGAAGCCCTCAACAGTAAAATTAGGGTGGAAGAGCTTAGATATCAAGGCAAAACCTTACGATTAGCATTATCTAAGGGGCTGCCCATGAAGGATAAAATGAGGGCTATATTTTATTCCAATCGTGTATTGTATCAAATAAAACATCAGTTTGCACGTTTTTTCATAGGTTGGTAGGGAATGGAACGGCATTTGGCTTGTTGGGGTAACTTATGACCGATCGATGGAGGGATACCATTTATGTTGAAGGAAATGTTGAGAAACAAGAAGGCTATACTGGGTGTAATTGGTCTAGGCTACGTTGGCTTACCACTAGCAGTTGAAAAAGCCAAGGCTGGGTATAAAGTAATCGGCTTTGATATTCAACCGCAAAAAGTGGACATGGTTAATCAGGGGATCAATTACATAGGTGATGTAGTTGATGAAGATTTGGCACAGA
>JAAYNQ010000195.1 GCA_012520725.1 Syntrophomonadaceae bacterium
GGTAGGCTTGGTATAGGTTCCGCTGACTTCTTTTCCTCCTACCATGGCAGTCAATCCTTCAGCTACTATAGTTTTGTTTGGAGTCTGGGCAATAGTTACATTAGCGGCATTGACAGTAGCTGTGCTTATAGTACCAGTCCCGGTAATGCTGGCGGACTGGTTAACCTCCAGGCTGGCTACTTTGGAACCGGATTCGATCTTTACAATAACGCCGGGTGCATTTACGACAACATTATTGAAATCACCGGAGATAACTATAGTTGTACCAGCCGGAATGGATCCGGTCAGAACCAGATTGTAGAATCCAGTGCCGGTAAGGGTGGCTGGTTCTTCCAACCTGGCAAAGGTATTCAGAGTGGTGGTGCTCACTGAGGTTGCACCGGTAGCAATCAATCTAACTCCATGTTTGTTGACCACTATCTGACCCTGAAAGCCATCCAGGATACCACTGTCTGCTCCCCCACCATTAACATAGGTGGTACCTTTTACGGTAACATTTTTCAGGGTGAAATTCCCTTCTCCTACGGTAGAGGCAATGGTGAGATCACCGTTGATTACCATATTCTGCAGGGTTACTCCGGAAACACTTATAACTGCATTTCCATCAATAGTTTGAGAACCGGTAGCCGGGCCGTAGGTTCCAGCCTGGCTGAATATCTCCTCTACCAGGCATCTGCCCACTACCACCACTGCTTCAGCTCGGGTAATATTGTTCCCGGCCTTAAAGGATCCATCCGGATAGCCGGTCATATACCCTGCTGCAACTACTGCTCCCACCGCACCCCGGCTCCAGCTAGGGATGCTGGCGGCATCACTAAAACGATCCACTTCGGTCAGGCCGGCATTATTGTCCAGATTAAGTATTCTGCCAATGATCACTGCCACTTCCTGACGACTGATCTTGTTGTTGGGCCTCATGGTGTTATCCTCATATCCAGCAATATAGCCGGCTGCCCGGGCCTTCTGGATCTGGGGAGCGAACCAATCCCCGGGTTTGACGTCAGTGTATGATATTTCTGCGCTTTCTTCAAAGCCAAAAGCTCTATTGATGATAGTTATAAATTCTGCTCTACTAATGGCATTGCCAGGTTTAAAAGTATTATCCGTATAACCGGTTACAATACCCTGGCTCACCATGGCCTTAATCTCGTTCTCGGCCCAGTGCCCCTTGATGTCACTAAGGTCAGCAGCACTAGCACTGAAGGCTCCAAATAGAGTAATTAAAAAAACTAACAATATAGCACTGCTTATTTTCTTACTTTTTCGCACTTATCTCCCTCCCTTTCTTCTCATTGGTCGCAACTATGTATGAGCATATTTCTATTAAGATCCTCACCTCCCCGGCTAGAAGACTAATATCGCCTAATTGACCGCAATCAATGCGGATAACATAGTATAACAAAAGCTTATTTGGCCTATAAAAGCATATAGGAAAATTGTAGCATCGATCCCATTACATGTAAATATTGGCATTTTATCAATATTCCTGGATAAAGCAACTATAACTCCTGCTGTATTGATCACACTCAACCAACCGCAAATATCCTTGCTTACCTGTTTTTCCTCCATGCAACACTTAAGTAGCAAGTGAAAAGGACTGCATCTTAGGCCTTACCATCTAATGGACAGCTATAAACATTTTACCATGATAAATTCTATTTTGCTCGAATAATTCCTTCCCTCTGAAGTCCAAAAAACCGCGAAATTCTGTTTTTTTCGCGTCCCGGGACCATGGTCTTAGGATAAGTTGAAAAATTTACACAAACAATTTAACCCCCAGAGCCATCTTAATGATAAAATTAAAAAGCCAGAAGACATTTTAAGACCACTGAAAAAGTCTTTTAAGTCTGGCCTGCTGAGCGCAGCGAAA
>JAAYNQ010000196.1 GCA_012520725.1 Syntrophomonadaceae bacterium
ACAAAGGCCAGGGCAAGCTGATTTTAACCGGGAAACTGGGTGATGTTATGAAAGAATCCGCCCGGGCGGCTTTGACCTATGTTAGGTCCAGAGCTGAAGAATTGGGGATAAGCCAGCATACCCTGGATGAAAACGACATACACCTGCATGTTCCCGAAGGTGCCATACCTAAAGACGGTCCTTCGGCTGGTATTACCATTGCCAGCGCTCTGGCTTCGGTCATGGCAGGCCTGCCAGTGCGCAGTGATATAGCCATGACTGGTGAAATAACCTTGCGGGGACGGATACTTCCCATTGGAGGAGTAAAAGAAAAAGTCCTGGCAGCCCATAGAGCTGGGATTAAGATGGTTCTACTGCCTGAAGATAATAAAAAAGACATAGAGGATATACCAGCTGCGGTAAGGAAGAAAATCCAATTCCAGCTTGTTTCCCATATGGATCAGGTACTGGATATTGCACTGGAGAAAAAAGAGGTTTTAAGTAAATAAGTTGCTTATACAGTCTGGAACGCTATACTTGTCTGCTTCCCAGCTGTACTATTCTGGTAATTAATAAACTTAACCCTAATTGAGTCAGCCCATCCGGGGCAGGAGATTTAAGCAGCAATAATTCTTAAGCTGCGGGAAATGATTAAAAAAAGGGGATATAGCCGGCATAGTCCGGAATTATAAACAAGGAAGAATATAATGATCATTAAGCAGGCAGAATTCAAGGGAGTGTTTGTGGACCTTAAACAGCTTCCAGTTGAAAACCGGCCGGAAATCGCTTTGGTAGGCAGGTCCAATGTAGGCAAATCATCTTTGATAAACAGATTATGCAATCGTAAGAAATTGGCCAAGTCCAGTTCTACTCCGGGCAAGACCAGAACTATAAATTACTACTTGGTGAATAATCAGTGGTATATGGTAGATTTGCCCGGTTATGGTTATGCCAAGGTTTCCAAACAGGAAAGAGCCAGATGGGGTAAGATGATCGAATCCTATCTAAGCCAGCGCCGGCAGTTAAAAGGGGTTTTACACATCCTGGATATAAGGCATCCACCTTCCCATGACGACATATTGATGAAGGAATGGCTTAGTCATCAGCAGATACCAGTTTTAATTGTGGCCACCAAGGCTGATAAAATATCCCGGGGAGCCAGGGCTCGCAATTTGGCCGTGATCAGAAAAGAATTAAAGCTGCCGGTGGATCTGCTTCCTCTGTGTTTTTCAGCTGAGACCGGGGAAGGAATAGAGGAGATAAAAGATGCTCTAAAAGAAATACTGGAGTATCAATCGGAGTTGGACTGAACTGCTTAAGTGGAGCTCTCGCCCCCTGTGAGGTGCTATCTATTAGCCATCCCAGTTTTGTTGCCACCTTAGCGAAACAGGAAGTAACTCGACAAGCAGCCCCAAAGGGCTCCGACCTATGTGCCAGCCTTTGGGTCTTATCGCAAGAACATAAAAGCCCGGCTTGGCCAAGCCGGGCTTAAAATTATTCGCCTGCATCCGCTAAATGCTTGAGACATCTTAATTTAATATATTCCAGGACTTCTTTTTCTGCTTCCATAAGGGTGGTGTTAAGATGAGAATTCAGCTTAGCTTCGATCTTTTCTGCTCCCCCCTCCTGCTCTAAGAGCTTTTCCGGAGTCTGCCCGTCAAAATCCCGGTGGGGAGTATGGAGCCAATTTTCACATTCCCGGTCTTTTAGCACCATAAACCACAAATCAGAGTGTTCCGGAGCAGGTGGGGCTGATAGTAAGAGACTGTTTATTAGCTGTAACGGATGATCCGGCAAAACCGAATTTACGAAGTTTGAATGCCGGTAAACCTCTTCCAGCACATCGGCAGCAGACAGTAGCAGGTCTTCGCCCACAATCAGGCGTGAATAACCGGCTACTTCTTCCTCAGCCTTGAACCAGTAATAACCTGCAGTCTGATGCTGCAGGGTATACTCCGGACCTTGCTCCAGTCGCTGCAGGATCAACTCTCTTTCTTCCTG
>JAAYNQ010000197.1 GCA_012520725.1 Syntrophomonadaceae bacterium
AGATTCAGGTTCTAGTCCCGTTAGGTGGTGGGGGTTCGAGTCCCTTCTGCCGCACCATACGACTATCAACTCCTGATTTTCAGGGGTTTTTCTCTTTTTTTGCTTAACTATATTTTATTATGATACTCTCCCGGTCCAATGAATTTGTTTACAGTGCCTAAATTTCAACAACTCAATCATCAAGCAATAACAGCTCGTACAGACCGGGCTAAAGTAAACATCATGGAAGATACAAGTGAAAACTTACGGTTTTCACTTGCTATATTCAGTTGATCTAACCATTGCACAGCGGTTGGTATTCTTTAATTAATTCCAATTCTCTTTTCAGATAATCATCAGTTATTTCTGCTACCCAGTGGCTGGGTTGTTCCCGGCTTACATCCTCGTTATCTCCATTTAAGTGAGCCAGCAAACGGATCCTTATATCACCTTTACCGATAAAAATCCATTGCTTATCTCGAAGTAATCCGTATACACCTATTTGGCCAGGATTAAAACCCAAAATATCTGACTTGCAAAAGGGGCGTAGGGTGGGCTCAATAAACGGCATAGCCATACCTCCTTGATCAGTGCTTTTTTAGTAATTCTAAGAGGGCCACGGAAAATCCTGTAAAAGCTGAGAAATAATTTAAGTATCTAACAAATAGTGGCATCAAATCCTGGTGAAGGTATACAGGCAATTAATCTTAGTCCGAGCTGAAAGAGGTGGAATCATTTCCATAAAATCTCACACTATAAAAATAAACAGAAATATAAGCATAATTTAGCAGGGTATTAACAAGATATGTCGAAAGCCCATAATAGCACTTTTAGTCTGAGGAAGGGATTATTGTGTACATCGTACTGCAATATTTACAGGCCATAATTGAAATATTAGGATTATTTTCGTTTTCCCTGGCTCTTTCCCATGTTAATATAAAATGGAAGAAATGTATAATTCCGGCCATGGTGTTAGCAGCTCTGGTATTGATTATTAGAAATTTGCCCGTAGTATTTGGCATGCACATTTTGGTAATCGTCATCATGATGTTTATTTTTATCACTAAAATGACCCAGGCTCCCAAACATATGGTCTTCTTAAGTATTTTCGTCAGTATCTTTTTTCTGGCCATATTAGAGTTCTGTGTAAATCAATTGTTTATAGGTATTGGGCTGATGCCAGTAAATGATGCACCTGAAAAGGGAAATATGTGGTTACTCATGGGTTACACTCAGGCTATACTGATGAATATTTTGGCCATTCTAATTCAGTTGCTGTGGAAACCAAGGTATAGCTGGAAATCAGAAGCCGGGAGCCATGAAAAAAATGATATCATTAGCCCGAAGTCTTGAGGAAGCTAGGAGGATACTGTGGAGCGTAATGTTTACCAGAGAATGGCGCTTTTCCTAAGCCAGCAGAACCAACTGGCCAGTGGTAAGACTGCTGAATTAGCTTATGGCTTGGAAATACTGTTTATAAATGGAATGAATTTGCTTCTTACTATCTTGATTGGTTTTTTCTTAGGGGTTTTGCCAGGTACTATAGCATGTATTATAGTAGCCGCTGCCTACCGGCATACCGCAGGCGGGGCCCATTCCAGGAGTCCCTGGATATGCGCTATAGCTACTATGATAATATTTCCAACCTTGGCCTGTCTGGGAAATTTTCTAAGCAATGGTCCTCCTTATTATAGTTATACTATCATTACAGCAGCGGCTCTAATCGGCTATTATGCTGTTCATTTCTATGCTCCGGTAGATTCTCCTCAAGCCCCGATTATTTCGCCCCAAAGGCGCCAAAAACTAAAAAAATATTCCTATTTGGTGGTTTCCTTATTGGTCTTGTCCCTGATTCTTATGGAAGCAATGACAAAGTATTGGCTGGCAGCCCGTGGGGTACAGCTTGCTGCTGCTTTGACCCTAATATGGGTTAGCTTTAACCTAAGTGATGCCGCAGCTTCATTTTGGTATATGTTGGACAACCAGCATAATTCAAAAAACAGGAGGTGAACAAGATGAAAAAGGCTTTTTATTCCATCCTGGGAATAGCGGTTGTTGCACTTATATTTATTGCCAACGTAGCTTCAGCATCAGCATGCGTTTTTGGACATTATCAACCAGAGGTACCAGAATCATTGCGGAAGTAGATCAGCTCGGCCAGTAAGGGGGGATCTCCCCCCTTATTGTGTAAAGGTATTAGATTTTATTAGGGGTGAACAGTTATGAGTTCCATAAAACATGAAGAAAAAAGAAAACGCGAATTGCTGGAAAATGTCACTATACTGCATATGCTCTGCTTGTTCATCATGCTGTTTGCCCTGGTTATTAGCCGCAATCTCTTTGCTGAACATATATTCCCTTTTATCAATTACGAGGCAATACTGTATCTGGCCCTATGCTTGATTTCTTTTGGCTTGGTTAACTTGTATAACCGGAGCTATTATAACCGGGTCGAAGAAAAAGCCTTTAATTGGGTGAAAATATCATTTGTTGGTTACCCCCTGGCCATTGCTGTTGTTACTATGTATTGGATTCGTGAAAGTAATATTGCTTATCCAGAAATAATGCTCTTACTGCCGATTATAATAGCTGCCTCAATTGGTGGACAAATCCTGGGATTAAGTATGGCCACTTTGTGTGGGACCATTGTTTTGTACTTCAGTTACTTAAAGCTGGGTACCTTCACTTACAACATTTTGGAATCCCAGCTCATTTACCTGAGTATTATGTTTATTGTTGGCTGGTTTATTGGGGCTCAGACCGATTCGGAAAAGGATCACCGTAGGTATTTATTGGAGTTGGCTCAGACTGACTTGTTAACCGGTTTATACAGCCACAGGTATTTTCAAGATCAGCTTCATGAATATTTTCAAAATTCTGCCCCTGAAAAGCCTCTGGCCTTGATACTCTTGGACATTAATTACTTTAAGTATTATAACGAAAGTTTTGGACATCAAATGGGAGATAATCTACTCAAGATAGTGGCTGGTTTTATAAATGAGATAAAGCCGGAAAATGCTATTGCTGCTCGCTATGCAGGAGGTCAATTCGTTATACTGCTGCAGGGGCATGAGCAAGAAACGGTAGTAGAAGTAGCCCAAAACCTGCTTGGCAAAATAAATGACTACCATTTTTATGGAGAAAAGCACCAACCTGAAGGCAAGATCACCATCTCTTGCGGTATAGCTCTTTATCCTCAACATGCCAGTAACAGCAAAGAACTACAAAGCTATGCTGAACAGGCCTTGTATAAAGCATGGAGTCTTAGCCGGCAGAATATAGAATTATACTTTTCTGTTTTTGATAATATGGAAATAAGCAGTGACGAAAGAGAGGTTTTAAACTCGATTCGCACCCTGGTATCAGTAATAAATGCTAAAGATCGCTATACCTATGGCCATTCTGAAAGGGTAACCTATTATTCACATAAGATGGCTGAAAAAATAGGTTTGAGTGAAGAAGAAATTCGCTGGGTGGACTATGCATCCTTCTTGCATGATATAGGCAAAATAGAGATAGATCGGGAAATTTTGAATAAACCATCCAAACTGAATAATGCAGAATGGGCCATAATAAAACAGCATCCCATCTGGGGCAGCGATATGGTTAAACCCTTAACCAAATTAAGACCTATAGTTTCAATAATACGCTACCATCATGAGAATTATGATGGTTCTGGCTATCCTGAGGGATTGTCAGGGGACGAAATACCAGTAATATCAAGAATCATTAGAATAGTTGACAGTTTTGATGCCATGACCTCTCATCGCCCCTACCGGAGAAACATGTCCTGGGATGAAGCCCTGGATGAAATAAGGCGTCATGCCGGCACCCTATTTGATCCAGCTTTAGTAGTTTATTTTGAAGAAGTACTAAAAAGCGATTCGAGCAAGCAGGTAGTCTAGTAATAGTTAATATACCTAAAAAATTTTATCCCGCTTTTATCTAGAAATCCATATCCATATAAATCTCAATATCTTGAAAAATGCTGCTTAGCTAAAGGAGGCGTAAAATGGAGAAGATCAAGGTGGAATTTCGCCAATTGGACATCGGAGCCCAGTTGCCGGAATATGAAACAGCTAATGCTGCCGGATGTGATATAGCGCTTCCCCTGCGGGGTGATATTGTCTTATATCCCCATGAGGTAAAAAGTATTCCGGTTGGATTTGCAGTGAAAATCCCAGCTGGGTATGAAGCGCAGATTAGAAGCAGGGCTGGGATGGCTAGAAAGGGTGTAGTAGTAGCAAATGCTCCTGGCACCATTGACTCCGACCATACGGCAGAACTACATCTATTGCTGTTGAATGTTACCGACAAGCCAGTACGATTATCTCCCGGACAAAAAGTTGCTCAAATGGTATTCAGCCCATTAGTACAAGCCACATTTGAAGCTCATGACTAAAATACTATCAGCTGGGCCTGGATAGCTTCTTATGCCTGGCAGATTGTAATTTGCTGCCTATTCCACCCACGATGGCAAAGAAGATGCCGGTCAGGCAAAAATAAATGGCCATAAGATTACTGGTATTTAGAATGGAGTTTTTAAACATTGCTACCAGGATTTTTGGATTGGTTCCAGTAATGGCCAGCAACTGATCATAGGAAGAGAGATGGCTGTTTATTTGAGAATCTAAGATGCCACTGATATAGGATATAATTATTATTAGCACTAAACCGGAAGCGGATAGCACATAGCCCATGTTTTTCAAAGCGCTGGGTAAACCCAGATAATAAGCACTAAAGAATAGCAGCACAATAAAAAGGATAAAAGGGAAGTATTTGAAGTAGGGATAATAGATCCTTATATGATCCAGATAATTGTATACCCCGCTGTCTGGGGCTAAGATATAGCGCAAATCCAAATAATCAGGAATTCCTACCGCCTGGCTTATTTGTTCAGCTCTGTTTATCATAATTTGCTGGCTTACTCCCAGGTTTTCATTCTCCACCAGTAATGGAAGCAGGTAGGTAATAAACTGTAGCTTCTGGGCTCTAAGATCTATCCGTAGATCTAATTCATTACTTTCATTTTTTAGATAAGCCAATAGCCGACCAATAAGGCCGGATACCTGCTCTTGAGTCCATTCCTGGGTGAAAGTTCTGCTGCTGGCCTGGAGCAAAGACTGATAAGTTATTTCATCCAACTGGGAAGTGTGATTTTTAATGCTTAATAAAACAAAATTCTGAGGTATGCTGTAAAGATTATGTTTTTCTATAAAGGAGGAATAGAAACCGGCATTAAGAATTGTATGTTCAGCACTAAGGGAAAGCTGCATCATTATTGAAGCAGCAAACAGGCATATTGATAGTATGGTCAAAATAGCAAGGTGCTTGAATTTCATAGTCTACCTACCTCTGATATTGAATAGGATCGTTGCTCCTTATTATTAGTTTATCAATACCCGAAGGAATATACCACACCCAAGTCTCTCCTCCAGGGCTTCCAAATAAAAGCTAAGCCAATTATTAATAAAAAACCGGGAAAAAGTATTGGAAATTCCGAGTATCTGTTATTATAATTGTATACTTGGATTCCAAGTTAATGCTGCTGATACAGACCCCCATAAGAAAGTGTATCATGTTTAAAGAAGAATAAGAGAATAATTAAAGTAAAAGGAGGAGTTAGAGATGGATCCGAATTTAAAGAAATTTAGCTTAGAAGCCCAAGATTGTGTTTTTGTACTAATTGATATTCAGGAAAAATTAATGGCGGCTATGAAATACCGGGATCAGGTTTACAGAAACCACCAGACCTTGATGGCATTGGCTACCCAAATGGATATTCCGGTAGTCAAGTGTGAACAATATCCCCGGGGTTTGGGACCTACCGTTCCGGAAATTGCAGAGTTTTTACCCACAAATCACTATAGCGTGGAAAAAGTCTGCTTTTCCGCCGGCCCTGCAGGTTTGTTAGACACCTTGCAAGAATTACAGCGCAAGACGGTACTTATTAGCGGTTCTGAGACCCATG
>JAAYNQ010000198.1 GCA_012520725.1 Syntrophomonadaceae bacterium
AGCCTGTGCTTGCTACGGTATTTCGGGTGGCCGACCGGCGACCGCAGGTCGCCCATAATCATAATAAGTTGACAAGTTGATAAGTTGGTGTCAGGCACCATAACCGGATTGGTCCAGCACTTCATAGAGGTCGTAGAAACCGTTGCCGATTCTCCAGAAGGATATGCCCCCTACCTTCGCTTCGATGGCGGTATTCAGTTTGCTTTGCAGGCTTTTTTGGTTTTCCATCCAGATCTGATGGGATTGTCCCTGCTCATCCCAATAGGTAAAATATGGGCTCATGCTCTCATTATCGAAGTGTTCGCTTACTTTATACTTGTCCTTAAGGGCGGCCAGTTTGGAGGCGGTAATGCTTTGGGCGCCGCCGCCGGAAGACCAATCATAACCATAGGTGGGCATCCCAAGTAGTATCTTTTCTTTGGGCATGCAGGCCTGCATGTAATCCACCACTTCCCCCACCCACCATAATGGTGCTACTGGTCCGGCTGCACTGCTGGGGTAATGATAATCATAGGCCATTACCACTACCTGATCGGCGGTCTTGCCGATCTCGACATAGTCATAGCCGGTAGGCCAGCTATCCTTGGCGGTGCGGGCAAAGACGGCTACAGACAGTTCCAGGTCCGGACCCAAGGCGGTCTTTAATTCCCGTAAAAAGGTGACAAAATTATTCTTGTCAGTTGACTTGATGAATTCAAAGTCAATGTTGACTCCGTCATAGCCGTATTTTTTTACTTCATCCATCAGATTGCCGATCAAAAGCTTGCGATTAGTGGAACTGGACAGTAGCTGATGCAGCTGATTGCTGTCCATCAATACTACACTGGCATGGGTTTTAACCTTGTGGCTGCGCACATATTCCAGGACCGAAGCATAGTCATCTTTGTATTCATAGTTCAAATGCCCCTGGCCATTGCATTCATACCAGCGGAAGGCTATATCGCTGCAGTATTTAATACTATCCTTTAATTCCTGGCCTGAGGAGTAATAGTAGTAGGCCATGACCCGGGGGCGGTAATCAAATTGAATATTGGCCCGGCGGTACAGACTGTTCCAGCTGACCTGGGCTCCCAGGTTTTCGGCCAGGAATCTTAATGGTATATAAGTGCGATCCTGGTGTATATAAGGGGCCACGTCAAAGTTTTTACTTTGCCCATCTACCCGGGCGGTTTTTTGACCGATGAAAAATTCTATGTATTTGCCCCGGCAGTTCATGGCCACTTTTTGCTGGGCGCTGTCCCAAAATACTTCACCCTGCAGGGAGTCATCCTCTATTATAAAGCGGACCGGTACCATGGTGCGGTTGTCCTTGAGCATGGCCGGGGGTGATAGTTCTTTTAACTGTCCATTGATGCTTATGCTGGGCTGAATCGAGGCCTGGATCCCGTTTCCCACCCAAAACAATATTGACAGAAACACCAGGAGCAGAGAGTACTTCCATATTGATTTCATTTTTATTTATGCCCTCCATTTTTTGATTTATTATCATCTCCTACTATTTCTACCCAAGCCTTCCTTTTCCTTGATGTAAATAATGGCAGAAACAAGGGACGGTTCGGAGAACCGTCCCCTTTTTTCTGCCGGCGGGCGAGCGAAGCTAGCCCCTACAACACTCCGATGTTATGCTTTGTGGGGCAGGTCGCCCATACAGGCTTAAAGCGGTGTTTTGGGTCCTGGCTTGCAACGATGTCTTGTATCCCATCGAGGA
>JAAYNQ010000025.1 GCA_012520725.1 Syntrophomonadaceae bacterium
GCGCTCATATTCATACCCCTTTTAAACTGAGTTTTTTTGCCTGCCCCCCAGCAGCTAAGGAATTAGTCTGCCGGATCTTCCTTTTTTACATTATTAGTTTTTGGTCTGAATCGTATTTCTATTAATTAAATAATTATTCTGATGGCTTACGGTAAGAATATGCTTAAGACTATTTTTCTTGCCGGGCTTCCCAGGGATTGTTTAAAAGATGGCAGTTAAAGTAACGAAGAATGAGCTAAATATCAAATAGAACTTGATTGTCTTTCCATTTTTTACTAGTGTCCTATCAATGATTCTGGGTTTTAGCGATAGGCTTGGTTTTGGTACCCAAAATATGCCTCGCCAATCCAGCCCAGGGCCTTAAGCAGGCAATATTAATCTTGATCACAGCCCAAAGGAAGGTTAAAAGGATGAATAAGGCATATTTTAAGCGGGTTTTCTTTGAAGAACAGGCCCTTGATTATCCGGTCGGGAAGGCTATGTATGATAAATTAAAAGTCCAGGGATATGATATCGGGTTACTTAAGTCTCACAACCGGGTAACCGGTATTCCGGGTAAATCAGCACGCGAATCCTTTTTTCAAGGCAAAAACACCCTGGTAGTGGGGGTTCGCAAAACCCTGGATTTTGCTCCCTGCAAACCCTCAGCCCACTTTCAGCTTCCTTTGGTAACCGGTTGCCAGGGCATTTGCGAATACTGTTATTTGAACACTCAGCTGGGTAAAAAGCCATACACCCGAGTCTATGTAAATATCGATGAAATCCTGGCTCAGGCGGCCAATTACATTCAGCAGCGGCAACCGGAGACGACGGTTTTTGAAGCTGCCGCCACTTCCGACCCGGTACCGGTAGAGCCTTTCTCCGGTGCCCTGGCCCAGGCCATAAACTTTTTTGCGCACCAGGAATATGCTTATTTAAAATTTGTCACCAAATTTCCCTCTATCGACAGCCTGTTGGACTTAGATCACAGGGGGCGTACCCGTATCAGGTATAGCCTCAATACAGATAGGATTATCCACGACTATGAACATCGAACTGCTGTTTTAGACGAGCGTATACAGGCTTTATCCCGCTTGCTGGAACACGGTTATCCAGGCGGGGTAATCATTGCTCCGGTTATCCTAGAGGGTAATTGGCAGGAAGAATATGGCCATATGATGGATAAGTTAGCTGAGGCTTTGTCTGCTTACAGGGATATTCATTTTGAAGTCATATCCCACCGCTTTGCCCGCAAGGCGAAAAGCAATATTCTGGATGTCTTTCCCCAGACCACCTTGCCTATGAACGAGGATAAAAGCCGCAGCTATAAATTCGGACAATTTGGCTATGGCAAACTAGTATATAATAAAGCACTGCTACAAGAAATAAAAAGCTTCTTTACCGATGCCATAGGCCGGCATTTTCCTGAAGCTAAAATTGACTATATTATATAAGCTTGAGTTGACAAAAGAATAGGTTAAGCTCCTATGCTTTGTTCTTCACGGCTCTACCAGACTTATTCTTAGTTTTCTTCACCGGCAGCTTAATGATATACTTTAGAATAATGCCCAAAACATAACAGGAGCTGAAGAAGAATGAAATATTTGCTTATACTGGCCGATGGACTGGCTGATTATAAAATAGCAGAACTGGGCGGCAAGACCCCCTTGGAATACGCTCAAACACCTAATATGGATTTTTTGGCCCGCACTTCGATTATAGGAAAGGCCAGGACCATTCCGGAAGGATTCCCCCCGGGGAGCGATGTTGCCAATTTAGCGGTAATGGGTTACAATCCGGAAATTTATTATACCGGTCGTTCCCCCCTGGAGGCAGTGAGTATGGGTATCGAACTGGGAGATAATGATCTGGCCATACGCTGCAATCTGGTCACCCTATCAGATCCTGAAGATTATAGCCGGAAAACCATGCTGGATTATAGCTCGGGAGAGATATCTTCAGCTGAATCGAAAGAATTGATAAAAGCCCTGCAAAATGAACTGGGAGGGCAGGAGATAAGTTTTCACCCCGGTATAAGTTACCGGCATCTCTTGGTATGGAAAAACGCCCGGGGACGAAAGGTCAATCTTACTCCTCCCCACGATATTAGTGAAAAGGTAGTAGGGGAATACCTTCCCACCGGTGCCGATAGTGCTGTCTTAATGGATTTAATGTTGAAGAGTTACGATATCCTAAAGGATCATCCCATTAATAATAAACGTCGAGCTGCAGGCCAGAATCCAGCCACTTCAGCCTGGTTCTGGGGAGAAGGAAACAAGCCGGCCCTGGATAGCTTTGAAAAACTTTATGGCTTAAAAGGCTCAGTAGTAGCAGCAGTAGATCTGGTCAAAGGTTTAGGAATCAGCGCGGGATTGAAATCGGTAGAAGTCCCGGGAGCCACTGGAGCCATCGAAACCAACTTTGCCGGTAAAGCCAGGGCGGCTCTGGATGAATTAAAGCAGGGTCAGGATTTTGTATATGTACATATTGAATCCCCCGATGAGTCAGGGCACCAGGGTAGTTTGAAACAAAAATTATGGAGTATTGAGCAGATCGACCGGGAAGTGGTGGGATTGTTGGTTAAAGAGCTAGACCAATTCCAGGACCTGCGAGTGATGATATTGCCGGATCACCCTACCCCTTTGTCTATCAGAACCCACAGCAGTGAACCGGTTCCCTTCATGATCTTTGACAAAAACCATCCGTTGAATGATAGTATAGGCATATATAGTGAGCAAGCCGCTGATAAAGGAATCTTTTTCCCTGAAGGTTATAAGTTGATGGAATTCTTTATCAAGGGTTAATTGATATTGGAACCATCTGGATGGTGGGATAATTAGTCTGCTTCTATACGATTAGATAATAGGCGGGGCGAGCACAGCTCGCCCCTACAGATCTCGACGATATGCCTCAGCAGGTCCAGGCTGGCGAGCACAGCTCGCCCCTACAGGTTGCCCCGCGGTATAATGCCCCAATACACGGTATTTACTCCAAATTGAGAAATTGGGAAACGGTATTTTGCATATCCTCTACCTGACAGATGGTTTTATGTAGTATCGGCCGGTTTTCCAGACCTCTTATTGCTGCAGGCATCCTTACTCCCGTGAATTCCTCCAACCGGTATAATAATTCAAACTCGTTACCGCCAGCCATCATCTCCGGTGGCAATACAGCCTGGGCTACACTGCTGCCAAATTTAAAGGGACTGGCAGTGGAGGCAATAACACTAAGGGTATGGTCTCCGGTAGACTTAAGGTATTTTTCATAAACATTAACTGCCACCGCAGTATGGGTATCAATCAGGTAATGATCCTCCTGCCAGGTTTTGCGGATAGTGGCAATAGTTTCTTCATCTGAGCAGTAGTCGGACCAGAAATAATCGACTACCTGTTGGTAAACTGCCGGACCTACATCATAATTGCCCCTGCTCCTTAATTCTTCCATCCAAGCCTTAACTTTGCCGGCATCATGATCGGTAATTTCAAACAATAAACGCTCCAGGTTGGATGAGATCAATATATCCATGGAAGGGGAAATGGTTTTCTCAAAGGGTCGATTGCGATCATATATCCCCTTTTTGATAAAGTCGGTTAAGACATTATTAGAATTGGCTGCACATATCAACTTCCCTACCGGTAATCCCATTTGGCCGGCATAATAAGCGGCCAGAATGTTGCCAAAATTCCCGGTAGGAACTACAATATTAATCTTATCGCCGGGTTTTATGCTTCCTCCCTGACGCAGATCCAAGTAGGCAGAAATATAGTAAACGATTTGAGGTAAGAGTCGCCCCCAATTGATGGAGTTAGCCGAGGATAATCGCATTTGTTTCTGTTGGAGAAGCTGATTATAATCCTCCTGACTGAAAATACTCTTAACCCCAGTCTGGGCATCGTCAAAATTCCCCCGGACTCCGGCTACATAAACATTATTGCCTTCCTGTATCATCATCTGCCGTTTTTGCACCTCACTTACCCCTTGTTCAGGGTAAAACACGATGATCCTGGTCCCAGGGACATCACTGAAGCCTTCCAGGGCAGCCTTGCCGGTATCTCCCGAAGTTGCCACCAAGATAACTATCTCACTGCTTTCACCGGTTTTATTCATACTGGTACTCATTAAATGGGGCAGTATCTGCAAAGCCATATCTTTAAAGGCGCAAGTCGGCCCATGCCATAGTTCCAATATATACTTATTGTCCCCCAATTTTACCAGGGGTGCTATTCTCTCATCATTAAAATTCTTGCTGTTGTAAGCTCCCTCTACACATTGTTTAATTTCGGATTCGGTAAAATCAAGCAGGTAACAAGCCAGTATATGCCTGGCTCTTTCCTGGTAGTTCCATCCCTCCATGACAGAAAAGATATCTTCTGTTAATCTGGGTATGTATTCGGGTACGAATAAGCCTCCATCTGGAGCTATTCCCTTTATAATAGCTTCGGCGGCGCTGATTCCCGAAGCCTGACCCCGGCTGCTGATATAATCCAAATTAATTCCTCCTCTTCATACTTGACCTGATTCTTTATCCTGCCTATAATAAAGTGTCCTGCCCAATATTTACCATGAAAACCTGCATTTCGCTGATGCAAATTGGAGCTAGTGCAATCAGTCACTTTTGTATAGAATATATATATATTGTTCTCCTTCCTGATAAATATATATTAATATAACACCATCTTCAATTAGGAGGTAGGGGATTGTTACAATTTATAATGCTTATAGTTGCGGTTATCCTGGGAAAACTACTCTGGGATTTTCTTAATGATTACCGGCGAAAAATGCAGGAGACAGGAAGCTATCCCAGCCCTAAAAAACGGCGCCCAGGGAATGGGGGAGTGATTGACCTCAGCAATGCCTGGATAAACATGGACGATTTACCATACCGCAAACGGGATAACCTGCTATCAGGAAAAGACCTGGTACTATTTGATTTGGTAGCCAAAGGGTTGGACCATAGTATTTACACTCCTTTTCCTCGAGTAAATTTGGAAGACCTGTTTACTGTTGTCTCGGATGTAGAAAATCCCAGCGAATATTTTAATCGCATAAAAAACCGCTATGTTGATATATTGATTTGCGAGCGAGATGGATTACGGCCAGTCTTGATCATAATCGGTGAATCCAACCGGGAAGTACGTAAGAAACAGCAATTGCTGGAAGATCGGTTTATTCGCACTGCTGCTGAAGCTGCGGGTTTGAAATACCTTCCCCTGAACCTAAACAGTCCTCCTGACCCTGAAGAACTACGCCAATTGTTTAGGAATTCAGGTTTAAACTTATAATATTAAGAATCACGGGGACAGCTTCCTTGATCAATTAGGATCAAGAAATTGTCCCCGTGATTCTTTGGGCCGGCTCCTCCTTTAGCTGTTACGTCATAGTAACTTGGGTAAACGGTGCTATTCCTGGCTCCTATTTCTGCTTACACACCCCTTGCTTACATATATATTTGACTGAGAGCATATAGATTGGTATATCCCAATATGCAGGGAGGAGGTCTTAAGTGCCGGTTATTAAGGTATGCAGCTATAACATACGTCGGGCTATAGGAATTGATGGTAAAAAGGATCTAAAAAATATCCATCAGGTATTAGTAGAGATTAACCCCGATGTTATAGCCTTACAGGAGGTGGAAATGGTTCCCGGGGTGGTGGGAATATCCAGGCAAGCTCATTCTCTGGCCGGTTTATTGAATATGAACTATGTTTATGCTCCCGTTCACCGCTTGAAATTTGGTTCGGTAGGCAATGCGGTTCTATCCCGTTATCCAATCTTACAAGATATTAAGCACCTGCTTCCTGATTCCCGAGATGAAAGGGTCTGTTTACAGGTGGATATTAATGTTTCCGGAGTGGGCTTGAGTGTTTTCAATGTGCACCTGTGCTTAAACCAGGTTTCCCGCTATCGCCATTTGAAATACCTGCTCCTGCCTATCATCCAGGAGTCAGTCTTCCCGGTCATACTGGCTGGAGACTTTAATGCTACTCCCTCTATGCGGGAAATTCGAATGCTTAATACTTATTTGCATGATTCTTTCCAGCATAACTCCGGATTGTATGGCAATACCTATCCTGCCGATGCTCCCAGGGTGCGCATCGATTATATCTATACCGACGACAAAACCAGGTGTTTTGATTTTGCCATCTTTAAATCCCGGGCTTCGGATCATTTGCCCATATGTGCCAGCATTACCATCCCTAACTCCCTGGGTTAAAACTTTAATACTATATAACATAAGCATCTTACCCTTTAGCTCAGAGTAGTCTTGCTATCAGCTTAAAACAAGATAATTAATTATTACAATTTTTTCTTGGTCAAAGCGCTCTTAACACTAACATGCTCCAGGCTGCCCAGCTTTCCGGTCAAAGCCCCAATTTGGTCAGTGGTGCCATTGATAATGATCGAGATTATAGCGATCTGCTTTTCGCGATAGGGAACTCCCATTCTGCCAATGATTATGCTTTCGTTTTCACTCAGCACCTGATTTACCAATGGTACCATTTCCCGGTCCTCAACCACTATACCTATTACTCCCAGCCTTTTTTCCGCCACAACTATGAGCCTCCCTCTCCTTTTCGCCTTCAAAACATCACTTAGGAAGAACAGCCCCATACTGCAAAATAATTCATCGATAGCCCTGCTCAGGCCTGCCACCACTCCCCGGAGGCAAGAAGCTCCTAATCCTAAATTATAGCTGCCCCTCCAATTCAGTATTTAACCTTATTGTCAGGACCAGCTTCTAATCCAAGGTAGTATTAAAGAACCTGTTTATTTTTAGCTGTATAGTGGGTATGCAATAGTTCGTGGGATTTATGCCCTAGCGGTTCATGCAGGAACTCCTGGTATATGGTCTGAACTTCCGGATTCTCATGAGATTTCCTTATCTGGCATTGGGCATCTTCAACATAAATCTGCTGAATGCGTTCAACCCTTTTGGCATTGCTCTTGGTTATGGGCTGTCCGCCTCCACCGATACATCCTCCCGGGCAGGCCATTATTTCAATAAAGTGATACGGAGAACTCCCAGCCCGGACTTCATCCATCAACTTCCTGGCATTGGACAATCCATTGGCGATAGCTACCTTTACTTTGGTTCCATTTAAATCCACTTCTGCTTCTTTAATGCCTTGAATACCGCGGGTGACTTCAAAATCGACATTTTCCAGAGTATTACCGGTCACTACTTCGTATACGGTTCTTAAGGCTGCTTCCATAACTCCCCCACTGGCTCCAAAAATAACTGCTGCCCCAGTGTACTTACCCATCCAGGAATCAAAATTGGAACCTTCCAATTGATTAAAGTCTATCCCACTCATGCGGAATAGCCGGCCAATTTCCCGGGTAGTAAGGACCAGATCCACATCCCGGAACCCACTGTCATTCATCTCCGGCCTGCTGCACTCAAATTTCTTGGCCGTGCAGGGCATAATCGATACCGAGTATATTTGGGCCGGGTCTATATCCATCTTTTCCGCCCAGTAGGTTTTAACCAGAGCCCCAAACATCTGCTGGGGTGATTTACAGGTGGATAGATTATCCAGTAAATCAGGATAGAAGGTCTCACAGAAGTTTATCCATCCCGGACTGCATGAAGTAAACATGGGAAGGGTACCGCCTTCCTTCAGGCGCTTCAGCAGTTCATGGCCTTCCTCCATAATGGTCAAGTCTGCAGTAAAGTTCGTATGCAATACATAATCAAATCCCAGTTGTCGTAATCCGCTTACAAATACCTCCATAGGCATATCACCGGTAGCCAGACCCACCTCTTCCCCGATAGCAACTCTTACTGCCGGAGCAATCTGGGTGACCACTACTTTATCCGGATCGGCTATGGCCGCCAGCAGCTTATCTATTTCTTCAACTTCTCCGATGGCTCCTACCGGACAAGCGTGGATACACTGGCCGCACATTACGCAAGGACTGTCAATAAGATCCCAGCCCATGGTAGGAACCACCATGGCTTTATGACCTCTTTTTTCCAGTCCCAGGGCATGTACACTCTGAATCACTGAGCAAGCTTCAACACAACGTCGGCATAATATACATTTATCAGGATCTCTGAATAAAGAGGGGGTAGAATAATCTTTGGGTAAGCCCCGGGTTTTAAGAGTAAAGGGATTATCCCTAATAAAGTATTCTTCAGCCAGAGTCTGCAGTTCACAATTCTGGTTTCTTATGCAGTTCAAACAATCCTGCGGGTGATTGGAAAGTATAAGTTCCAAAATGGTTTTCCTGGCTTCGATCACCTTCGGGGTCCTGGTTTTAACCTCCATTCCTTCCCAGACTGGTGTAACACAGGCAGCCGACAGCAAGCGGTTTCCTGCCACTTCACACACGCAGACCCGGCAATTGCCCTTTACCGCCTGGTCCGGGTGATTACACAGGGTAGGTATCTTAACGCCTATACTCTCAGCTGCTTTTAGGATAGTCGAACCTGCAGGAACAGATGTTTTAATTCCGTCAATACTTAGGTTTATCACACGAATCCTCCTTTCCTAGAGCTTGGCTTCATAATCTACGGCAAAGTATCTCAAACTGGTCAAAATAGGAGTTGGGGCTGCCTGACCCAGCCCACAGAGGCAGGCTATGGACATAACTCCACCCAATTTCTTTAACAAGGCAATATCCGCTGCTCTGCCTTGGCTATCTTTAATCTTGCTTATTATCTCATGGATGCGGGCGGTCCCCTCTCGACAGGGAGCACACTTACCACAGGATTCATGTTCGAAGAACCTGGCTATGGTTTCTGCCACATCTACCATGTCCCGGGTCTCATCCATGACCAACACCGCTCCCGAACCCAGGGTAGCACCAATCTTCGCCAGAGCATCGAAGCTGATAGGGGTATCCAGTAGGGATTCAGGAATAAAGCCGCCTGAACTTCCTCCGATTTGAACAGCTTTGAACTGTTTGCCTCCTGGAATTCCGCCGCCCAATTCAAAAATCACTTGCCGGACGGTAGTATCACTTGGAACTTCAAAGAAGGTCTTATTGTTAACATCTCCGGTAAGAGTCAGCACCTTGGTGCCAGGATAGGAAGGATCACCAATAGATGCATACCACTCTGCTCCCTTGGTCAGAATAACCGGTATATTGGCAAAGGTCTCCACATTATTGACTATGGTCGGTTTGCCCCATAATCCTTGAACTCCTGGAAAGGGCGGCTTGAAGCGAGGTTCACCCCGGTGGCCTTCTATGGACTCGATAAGGGCAGTCTCTTCTCCACAAACGTAGGCGCCGGCTCCCGCACGAACTTCAATCCTAAAATCTCCCAGCAGATCCTGAGCTTGCTCTATAGCCTGCTTAAGTATATCCACCACATAGGGATATTCGCCCCGGCAATAAATATAGCCCTGCTTGGCTCCAATAGCGTGCCCGCATATAGCCATACCCTCCAGAATACTCTGGGGATCACCCTGCATAATTAAGCGATCCTTATAGGTACCTGGTTCACCCTCATCAGCATTACATATCACATACTTCTTATCGGCCTGAGCCTGCTGTGCGAAAAACCATTTTTGACCGCAGTTAAAACCGGCTCCTCCCCGGCCGCGCAGATTAGATTTCTTTATTTCTTCAATCAAATCCGTCGGTGCCATGGCCCTGGCTTTTTCAAGGGCTTTATATCCGCCGGCAGCAAGATATTCTTCTAGCTTAAGCGGGTCGATTTTGCCGTAATTACGCAGCACAATGCGCATTTCTTCGGCCATGATATAACCTCCTTTTGCTTGTATTGGGAATGCTTTTATATCGGCAATTATTGCAATTACCTATATTCCGATAGTATATCGGGAACTCTTGCTGGAGTAAGATCCAGGTACGGTTTTCCGTTTATGGTCAATACTGGTGTTGACTGGCATTGACCAACACATTCAGTAAATTCCAAGGCAAATAAACCATCCTGGGTAGATTCCCCCATCCTTATACCCAATTCCTGTTCCAGAGCCGCTACTAGCTCAGATGCACCAGCTACATGACAAGGAGCACTCTCACATAAGCGGATCACATTCCGGCCTCTGGCTTGAGTTGAAAACATGGAGTAAAATGATGCCACCCCATAGGCTTGGGCAGCAGGCACTTTAAAGACTTTTGCCGCCTCCGCTATAGCCTCCTCCGGCAAATAGCCCAGCTGCTTCTCTACCGCGTGGAAAGCCTCAATGATCCCCCCCGGAACCTGGGCATAACTGGCGATGGTTTCCTGATAACTCATTCCCACATTCCTCCCTTCTATAATATGTATAACCTCTTGTGGCCCTTAGCCTGGAAGGCTAATTAATATTACAATAATATACAGCAGTTAAAGTGAAAATGCTTAAATACCCCTAAAAAAGGTGTTTATGGAATGTATTTAAAGTTTTTACCAGTTATTTGCTTGATATTGTGAGATTTCTACCATTTACAAGTGATAAATTGTACAATGTTTGATCAGGCAGGCTATAAACCCAATAAAAATGGGAACCTGAAGACTTGAGTCTAAGATTCCCATCAACTGTTTTTGGAATTTTGGATTTTTTCTGTAAATTATGGATTATACCAGCTATTGGTCCTATCGCTGGTAATAATCATATTAATTATAACTATAAGTTATTTTATTCCGGTTATTATTTTATTATTTCATTTTTTCATGATAAGGGATAATAGTTCATTGCGGGTCTGGGCCCTGGTTTCAAATATTCCTCTAACGGCTGAGGTAACGGTTAGGGAACCCGGTTTGTTGATACCCCGCATGGTCATACACATGTGCTCTGCTTCGATTATTACTGCCACTCCATAAGGTTTTAGGGTATCGTAAATGCAATCAGCTATCTGGGAAGTCAGTCTTTCTTGAAGCTGAGGCCGGCGGGCCAATACTTCGGTAACCCGGGCAATTTTACTGATGCCTACTACCTGTCCGCCCTTGGGAATGTATGCCACATGGGCTTTACCATAAAAGGGCAAAAAGTGGTGTTCGCACATGGAATAAAGGGGGATGTCCTTCACCAGTACCAATTCATCATGAAATTCGGTAAAGGAAACCTTTAAAAGCTCCTGGGGATCCATGTCCATGCCATAAAAAATCTCTTCATACATTTTGGCGATCCGTTTGGGTGTATTCTTAACTCCCTCCCGCTCCGGGTCCTCCCCAATGGCTTCCAATATCATGGTGAATGCAGTTTCTATTTTTTGGCGATCTATTCCCTTTTTCTTCATGTGTTTCCTCCTCCTTGCAGGCAGATCTTTGCTCCTTCAGGAACAGCCTTTTCTTCACCTGCCTGGGCTTAGAACAAACCGACAATCTGTCCATTTTCCAAAATATCTATGTTTTCCGCAGCCGGGGTTTTTCCTAAGCCGGGCATAGTCATTATGGTCCCGGCCAAAGCCACGATAAAGCCTGCTCCCGCTGATAGCCGCACTTCTTTTACTGAAACGGTGAAGCCCCGGGGCCGGCCTTTAAGATCCGGATTATCTGATAATGAATACTGGGTTTTGGCAATGCATACCGGTAGGTGCCCATATCCCTGGGCCTGATATTGGCTCAGACGCCTTAAGGCTTCAGGGGCATAGCTTACTCCATCGGCACCATAGATTTCCCGGCAGATACAATCCACTTTCTCCTGCAATGGAAGCTCATCGGGATACAGGAATTTGAATTTATTGGGTTTATCAGCCGCTTCAATCACCTTTCGGGCTAAGTCTTCTCCTCCGGCTCCACCTTTCGCCCATACCTGGGAAAGGGCTACTTCAGCTCCCAATACGGCACAACGATCGCTAATAAAATCAATTTCTTCCTGGGTATCGCCGGGGAATTCGTTCAAAGCCACTACTACCGGCACCCCATATTTATTAATGTTTTCCAACTGTTTTTCCAGATTCTCAATACCCTGGGCCAGGGCGCCCATATTCCTCTCTCCCAGCTGGCTCTTAGGTACTCCCCCATGATTCTTCAGGGCTCTTACCGTGGCCACCAGCACTACGGCAGCAGGGGTAAATCCCCCATAACGACAGACTATGTCAAAGAATTTTTCAGCTCCCAAATCAGCTCCGAATCCTGCTTCGGTAACCATATAATCGGCCAATTTCATACCCATCCTGGTAGCTACTATGCTATTGGAACCATGGGCTATATTAGCAAATGGCCCCCCATGCACAAAAGCGGGTGTGTTCTCCAAGGTTTGCACCAGGTTAGGCTTTATGGCGTCTTTCATCAGCAGGGCCATGGAACCTGCTGCTTTCAGGTCGGCGGCGGTAACCGGCTTGCCGTCAAAGGTATAAGCTACCACCATTTTGCTGAAGCGCTCCTTTAAATCCATCAAATCGGTAGCCAAACATAAGGCAGCCATTACCTCTGAAGCCACACTGATATCAAATCCGGATTCCCGGGGCACACCATTGATTTTCCCCCCCAGACCTAGAACAATATTTCTCAAAGCCCTCTCGTTCAAATCCATAACCCGGCGCAGTACTACCTGCCGGGGGTCAATATTAAGATCATTGCCCTGGTGCAGGTGATTGTCCAACATAGCCGCCAGGAGATTGTGAGCGGCAGTAACCGCATGAATATCTCCAGTAAAATGCAGATTTATATCTTCCATGGGAAGCACCTGGGCATATCCGCCACCGGCTGCTCCTCCCTTAATGCCGAAACTGGGTCCTAAAGAAGGTTCCCGCAGTGCTATAATAGCTTTTTTGCCCAAGCGATTTAAAGCCATGCCTAAACCAACCGTATTGGTGGTTTTTCCTTCCCCGGCCGGGGTGGGATTGATGGCTGTAACCAGCACTACCTTACCTGAAGGCCGGTCCTTTATTCGGTCCCAGACCCCCAGGGAAACTTTGGCCTTGTATTTCCCGTACAATTCAATATCATCTTCATCGAGTCCAATAGACCTGGCTATCTCAATTATTGGACTCATCCTGGCTTCCTGAGCTATCTCAATATCCGTTTTCATAAAATTTTACCTCCCTGACAGCTAATAGCTTAAATAATACCCCGGCTGTTCTAAAAAATTGGCTTAATAAATTCCATCTTTAATAATCTATCACAACTAAAGACAATTCTGAAGCCACAAATATCACAATTCAGTAATTATGTTTGAATTTTGTAAAATAAACCCTATTTTAGCCATCCCCAAGGCTTTTCTTAGGTATTACAACTACTATATTACCTGCTTTAATCAGCTGCTTTTCCAAGTATTCGAACAAAATATTACCATAAACAACATAAGTCCAGGCTTTTATCTGTTAAAATAGCAAGAAAAAGAAGGCTAAACTAGGAGGGATTCCATGATAATTACCTCACCTGCCCAGATAAGCAACAGCTTCCATGTCCTGGGGCCAAAAAGCTATCACATCTTCCTGAAGGATGGCCCCCAACCGCTGATCTTTGATTCCGGGGTCAGCTGGGCTGGAAAGATCTATGTTGAAGCCATCCGGTCCATACTGGGCCACCGGCAGCCATCAGTATTATTTCTTACTCATGTTCATTGGGATCATTGTGGGGCAGCGGCTTACCTGAAGGATGCCTTTCCTTCACTGCAGATTGCTGCATCCACTCAGGCCATAGAGATTCTTAAACGCCCCCGGGCCTTGGATTTAATGAGCCAGCTAAATGAAGAGAGTAGACTCTCCCTCAGCTCCAGTAGTGAATTGGATTTATCCTTAATATCGGATGAAGGCTTTCGTTCTTTTACAGTTGATATTGAGCTCATGGGCAACTCCACCATGAATTGGGGAGACACTAAGGTTGAAGTAATATCAAGCCCGGGCCACACCCGGGATCACTGTAGCTACTTTCTACCCCAGGAAAACATTTTAATCGCAGGAGAAGCAGGTGGTATACTGCTGGACTCCGGCATGGTTACCACTGAGTTCGTAGCTGATTACGAGGCCTACCTGTCCTCCCTTCAGGCTTTGGCCCAATTGCCTACCCAGGTCTTTTGTCAGGCTCACGGAATGATTCTGATGGGCCGGGAGGAAATCAAGGACTTTTTTAAGCGCTCTATAATGGAGACAGTTGCTTTCAAAGATAGGGTATTGGATCTGCTCAGTGAAGAAGAGGGAAACTTGGAAGCGGTTATTCAAAGGTTGAAAAAGGAGCGCTATGATTCTATCCCTGGATTCAAACAAGCTGAAGTTCCCTACTTGATTAATCTCAGGGCCCAGGTAAACCATCTGGCCAGGCAAAGCCAGTTATAGCCTGGGTCACTGCACCCAGGCCGGAGCTGTTCCAAAGGGAGTCGATTGACTCAGGGTACATCCGGCAGAAGGATATTTAAAGCAATTTTTCAGCAATTATTTTATGAGATAAAGCCTGGGTACCATCCAGACAAAAGCTAGAGGGTAAACCAGCCCTCTGGAAATATGGGCTTTTCCTGGCGAGAAAAGTCTGGGCCAGCAGTTTTACACTTTACAGGCCTTTACCTTGGCTATTCTCTTTTCGCATACTTCCTGAACCTTAAAAATCACTCCATCGAATTCCAGGGTTGGTTTATCATCCGGCCCTGGTATTCTACCCAGTTGCCCAATAATAAAACCGCTGAGGGTTTCGTATTCATCAATGGGCAGATCAAGGTTCAAGTAATTCTTCACCCGTTCCAGGCTGGTATGGCCTTCTATTATAAAGGTGTTTTCATCCAGTTTATGTATCTCCTCTTCTTCATCATCGTATTCATCAAATATATTGCCTACTATTTCTTCCAGTAAGTCTTCTAAAGTTGCTATACCGGCCGTACCCCCATATTCATCAATAACAATGGCCATATGGGTCTTGTTCTTTTGGATTTCCTTCAGTAACTGGTCAGTTCGCTTGGAAGTGGGAACAAAGTAAGGAGGCCGGATTATGGCCTTTAAATCAAACTTGGACTTATCATCCATGTTACTTATATGCTGAATGAGATCTTTAACATAAAGTACTCCTACTATATTGTCAATATTGTCCTCATATACCGGAATTCTGGAATATTTCTCTATCATAATCGAGTTTATGACACTGTCCAAATCTATCCCCAGGGGGAAAGCAACAATATCAGTTCTGTGAGTCATAATTTCTTCTACTGTCTTATCATTGAATTCAAAGATATTGTTTATCATTACTTTTTCCGCTTCCTGTATGGCTCCTTTTTTCTCTCCCACGTCTACCATCATACGGATCTCTTCCTCGGTTATCTTTTCATCCTCTTCCAGGGGATCAAATCCGAATATCCGCACGAAGAAGTTGGTAGATACAGTTAACAGGGATACAAAGGGAGCAGTAAGAAAGGATAGGTAATTAAGGGGACTGACCACGAAATTGGAAATGCTTTCAGCTTTCTTCATAGCCAGCCGCTTGGGCACCAATTCACCGAAGACCAAGGTAAAATAGGATAATACTATGGTTATAATGATCACCGCTATACTCTTAAGCCAGGATTCCGGGATAGGGATAGCAGTTTTCTTAATGAGCTCTACAAAGGGACCGGCAAAGCTTTCGGCAGCAAAGGCACTGGCTAAAAATCCAGCCAGAGTGATTCCGATTTGTATGGTAGCCAGGAATTTGCTGGGTTCATCCAGCAATTGTTTTATTTGCCGGGCCTTCTTGTTTCCTTCCTCCGCCATCAGGCTGATTTTGTTATCGTTTAATGAGATCAAAGCTATTTCTGAGGCCGCAAAAAATGCATTCAAAAGTATGAGTACCAGCAATAATAAAATCTCGCTCAGCAAACTTATCACCTTCTATGATATAATCCCTGCCAGAATAAAAAGGCCATAAATAGCCTCTATGTTCAGGAGGCTTATGGCCTTTGATCACCTATCTTAAACATATCCTTTCCGGGATGCCAATAACTGAGTAATCGATCACTCCGTTCATCATTCATATTCTACCACTCCTGATCTTTTTACATTCATCATGTTAATTTGTAGCATACTATATAGCTTGTTCCATCGTCAAGCTTGCCAAGTGCTTGGGAACTGCTTGGAGCTTCCCTATAAACCAAATATGGGCAGAACTTGTAAAGCTGCATTTCTTCAACTCAAATCCCAAACCCATGCTGAACCCTAGGGATCCTGGAGAAGGCCGCAATACCCTTGGCAATAAAAAATATTCTATCTAAACAAGAGGTTGCATATATAGATGGCAGCGATGAACCCGCTAATGTCAGCGGTGAGACCAGTAACGATGGAATAACGGTATTTCTTAATACCTACTGAACCAAAGTATACGGTCAGGATGAAGAAAGTGGTATCGGTAGTCCCTTGCATTACCGAAGCTAAGCGACCGATGAAGGAGTCGGGACCATATACCCTCATCAATTCAGTAGCCATCCCCAAAACTGCGCTTCCTGACATGGGGCGCATAATAGCCAGGGGCAGAATCTCAGAAGGAGCGCCAATCCTGGAAGTTAGCGGTTCCAAACCTAGACTTAAGTAATCCATGGCTCCGGAAGCACGAAAAACCGATATTGCTACCATCATTCCTACCAGAAACGGGATAATCTTTACCGCAGTAGTAAAGCCTTCCTCAGCTCCTTCTACAAAGGCTTCATATACCGGAACTTTTTTTATATAACCATAAAGAGGAACTGCCAGCAATAATATGGGTATAGCCCATTTTGATATCAGGCTTAGTATTGCATGGAGCATTCTATCTTTTCCTCCAACGACTCTTGGTCCTGAACCAGTAATCCAAGGATACCGCCAGGGTCATACCCACTGCAGTGGCAAATATGCAAGGCCCCACAATTTCGGTAGGATTGGCAGAATTAAAGGATAGCCGAATGGCTATAATGGTAGCGGGAATCAAGGTAATACAAGAAGTGTTTAAGGCCAGAAATGTACACATGGCCTCAGAGGCCTCAGATGAGTCCCGGTTCAATTTCTGCAATTCCTGCATAGCCTTCATGCCCAGTGGAGTAGCAGCATTGCCCAGGCCCAACATATTAGCACTTAAGTTTAGAATAATTGCCCCCATGGCCGGGTGCTGGGGTGGTACACTGGGAAATAGGCGGACTGTTAGCGGTCTTAACCACCGGGCCAGAGTCTGTACCAGCCCCCCCTGTTCAGCTATTTTCATAATACCCAGCCATAAGGCCATTACTCCTATCAGATCAAAACAGACTTCAACCGCTCCTTTGGCCGCACCCAGGGCTGCTTCGGTTACTACTTCGATATTACCATTAAAAGCAGCTACCAGTATCCCTGAGGCCAGCAGCAGCAACCATATAAGATTCAACATAAGCTTCCCTCCCCATAGCCTTTCTTTTGAAGGGTATGTATAAAGACAAAAAAATAGAACCACTGCTAAAGCTAACGGTTCTATTGCAAGTTAAGCCCAGGGGCTTTCACTCCATATTATTATTGGTCCAGGAAAATAGGGCTCCTATTCTTCTTCCTCGTAAGAAGAGCGCTGATGGGGGAAAAGGCATTCCAATTTATCCACTATCTGGGGTACTATATCGATTAATCTCTCCGCCAACAGGTTACCGGAGGTTGATATGAGTCTGACTTCATTCATCCTCACTACCAAAAAACCTACCGGCCTTACCGACACTCCGGCACCGCTGCCGCCGGCAAATGGCAGTTCCGAGTTTTTCCCCCCATTACCCGTGGCACTGTTATATTCACCGCCCCCGGCTGCAAATCCACAGGCCACCTGGGATACGGGTATTATAACGGTACCATCATTGGTTTCTATGGCATCGCCCACTACTGTATTCACATCAACCATTTCTTTAATACTCTGCATGGCAGTATTCATTAAGCCTTCAATGGGATGGCTGGGGTTTTCCTGCTGCTGTGTATCCATTCCTATACCTCCTGATTTTTAACCATATTATATGGACGGCTATAAGCATAATATGCACCATTCGCAGCTTAAATATGCAATTGAGCTCACTATAGATCCTTTGCTTTTCAAAATCAGGCTGTATGTTTATGAACTGTTTTCCGCTGGGGCTTCCCTGGCTAATAGCCGCTATTAACATAGCTTTAAGGGACCACATACTCCCCACAGCTAGAGCAGTATACATGGCATCGCCGGTACCGATTACCGTATACCACCTTAATTCATTAATATTTATGTATTTCCTAAGCTTGTAGACAGATTTCAGGGAATGAAAGGACTGGGCAGATCCAAACTGGGATGAGTTCTTGCCTGGAGGACGGGCAAAAATGGCCTGTATCCCTTTGGCTGCTATAGTGTGCCGCCCTTGGATAACCCCCAGACCCTGCCATTTAATTCTAAGCTCACCCTGATCATAAATCACCTGTATTTTAAACTCTATTAATATACTTAATAGAAGGAGTAATAGCAGCAGTATTATGCCGGAAATTATATAGATCATGGGCTTTTCCCCTGTTTTTTCCTATTATACCCCTCCTGCTTATGCTTGATTCAACTACCTTTATTCAATAGCTCTTCAATTAAAGACTCCAGCTCTATTATTATCTTGTACATCTCATCATCGATGATCAGGTTGGCCCGGCCCACTCTAAAGCTTGGACAATGGAGATTATAGTCTATTATCTTCTTGCTGATTTTCTCCAGATCCCTTCTTCTTTCCGCCAGGAAATAGGCTTTCCTGCTTTCATACCGTCTCACCGCCATTTTATCCCGTTTACGGTTATTCAGTACCATAGAGGTATAGCGTTTAAAGTAATCTACCTCCTGTTTTAACTTTTCCCAATCCTGGTCTATCTCTTTCCCCAGTTCAATCCAGTAGGGAGCGAAATCATTGTCTTTGAGGATTTTATGAATCATTCTTAGCTCCGGCGGTTCATAAGGGTTTTCTTCAAAGCGCAGGGGCTTGCCGGTACCGGCCAGATTATCAAACTCTCCATTTTCCATGGCCTTGCGAATCTGATTTTCCACCAAATCCTGAGTACTGCTCATATAACGAGCTAATTTCCTGGATTTCTGCGCCTTTAGTTTAATTTCTTCTTCAATAGATTTATCACTCACTTTTAGTCCTCCTCCAGACGGGGCAGATCTTTCAAACTACTCAATTGAAACATCCTCAAAAATTCACTAGTAGTACCGTATAGCATTGGTTTGCCTGGTGCTGGCTTAACACCTAGTTCTTCAATTAACCCCTTTTCCAGCAAACTGGCTATGACTCTTTCTGATTTTACTCCCCTTATATTTTCGATTTCGGATCTGCTCACCGGTTGACGATAAGCAATAATAGCCAGGGTCTCCATGGCTGCGGTAGATAATCGGCGGGGAGCAGTTTTTCCCATTTTAGCCAGAATCCCTCCATATTCAGGCCGGGTACAGATAAGATAACCCCGATCCACCATGGCTATTTGCAAACCCCTTTTGGTGCTATTGTATTCCTCTATCAATTCTTCCAGTATTTCCTTGACATCTGCTGCTGGAAGCTCTAGTATTTCAAGCAGTTCATTCAATTCCACCGGTTCTGCTCGAACAAAGAGTATGGCTTCAATGGCAGCTTTAATATCTTCTCGCATTAACATCTATATCTCCACCTGTAAAAACACTTTTATCTGGTCTAAAGGGTTTTCCTGTACCGCTCTCACTTTTTGCAGACGGATTAATTCCAGTAAGGCTAAAAACAAGGCTGCTATTTCCCGTTTACTGCTATTGCCGGCAAATAGCCCCTGAAACTTCACCCCCCCAGGAGATCTTTGAAGTTTCCTAAGTATTTCTCCCATTTTACTTTCTATATTGACATCCCCTTCGGGCAGGGTAAAGACTTCTGCCCGCTCTTCTGGTAAGGCAGTCAAAACCTTTTGGTAAGCCCGGATTAGTGCATTTAAGTCAACTCTCAACTCAGCTTGCCCCGGAATCGCTTCTGCTGCACTACGGTAAAAAACCTGGAAGTATTCCTCATTCTGTCTGGAGCGAAGATACATGGCAGCTTTTTTATAACGCCGGTACTCCACCAGCTTTTTGACTAATTCTTCTCGGGGATCAAGCTCTTGCTCTTCTCCCTCTTCATCTTCATAAGCAGGTAGGAGCAGGCGCGACTTCAAATTCAGCAAATAGGATGCCATACTCAAAAAAGATCCCAGGTTTTCCAGATCAGAGTCACCGCTAAGCTGCAGGTGCTGCAAATACTGTTCGGTAATATCGGAAATGGGAATATCGTAAATATCTACCTCATTACGATCAATCAAATAGAGCAAAAGATCCAAAGGTCCATGGAATGCCTCTAAATCCACCACATAAGTAGTCATTTAACACCATCTCACTTAAAAAACCAATCCATACAACAAGCCATACATGGCATTAGCCAGGGGCAGAAATATTTTAGATGCGCTTCCGGTCATAATCAATAACAATAGAAGTAAAGGGCCATACTGTTCCAGGGAATACATTAAACGGGCACCTGCATCCGGCAGTAGCCCGGCCAGTACTTTGGATCCATCCAGGGGAGGCAATGGTATCAGATTGAAAGCGGCCAGGATTATGTTGATACTAACCAGAGGACTTATTATTGCTGTACTAAGGCGTCCCCATTCGCTCAGCTGATAAGGCCACAATACTTTCAATAAAACCAAGCCGGCCAGGGCCAGCAGCAGATTCATCACGGGGCCAGCCAGGGATACCAGCATCATACCTTTTTTATAGCCAACATTGCGAAAATTATTGGGGTTAACTTGAACTGGTTTAGCCCAGCCAAAGTGAAATATAAATAACATGGCAAAGCCGATCCAATCTATATGGGGTAATGGATTCAGGGTTAAACGACCCTGATAATATGGAGTGTCATCTCCCAGAAGATCAGCTACCTTGCCATGGGCATACTCATGAAAGGTCAGGGCTATCAATATGGCCGGTAAGGCTACCAGCATTTCCACTATCTGCATTAATGTATTTTTCCTCCTCAATTATTTTCTTTATATACTCCAACTCCTGAGCCTGATTCTTAATTGCTCCATCCAGTTTGCGTTTATACAATTCCTTCAGGATTATACTGTATTGGGGACCGGGTTTTAAGCCTAAATTCTGTAAATCATGCCCGCTTAATTCCAGCTTAATATCCGATTTCAAATCCAGATACTGAACCACCTCTTGCCAGATCTTTTCATCTTTGATACAACGCAAAAGGTAAATGATACCTTCCTGGGTCCAGGAACCTATGTATTCGTCAATCAGGCTAGGGGGAAGAGACTCCTGCCCCCGGAAGCGCTCTACTAGTTCTGGAGCCTTATATGCTTCCTCCATTGACTTTAATACCTGACGGGCAGTAAAAAACCTCTGTATGGCCGCCAGACCTTTTTCCCTCTCCAATCCGGACAATATCAGCATTAAATAGATTAGCCATTGTTGTATTCCGGTCATATGGTATCTTTCATGCCACCAAGCAATAATAACCGGTACTCGTCTCAGTTCAATCCAATCCAATTCATTTAAATCAACTTCGGGAAATATATAACTCCATACCCCTATCTCTTTCATGCGATCCAGTGAGGGTACCGGATCTTTTTCCTCCAAAATCAATATCAATTCATGAATTATACGAGCATAGGAGAGTTTATCCAAAAGCCTGCGGGCTATTGCATCCCGGGCAAACTTCAGCGTATCTTCCTCTATGGTAAACTTGTATCTCTGCTCAAAACGGATGGCTCTTAAGATCCGGGTAGGGTCTTCTACAAAACTCAAATTGTATAATATTTTGATTATTCCCTTTTCCAGATCTTTACGGCCTCCAAAATAATCAATAAGCTCAGCAAAGTTACCGGGATTCAAGGCAAGAGCCAGGGTATTGATGGTAAAATCCCTGCGATATAAATCTTCTTTGATGGAAGCTCGCTCGACCCGGGGCAAGGCGGCTGGGAATTCATAAAACTCAGTACGAGCAGTGGCTACATCCACTTTAAGTCCGTCGGGCAAAGTTATCACTGCCGTCTTGAATCGCTCATGAATTTTAGCCTTTCCTCCTAACCTTTCAGCCAATTGCTGGGCCAATACTATACCATCACCTTCCACTACCAGATCAACATCGAAATTGGGCAAGCGCAGGAACAAATCACGGACAAATCCTCCCACACAATATACTGCACAGTTTAATTCTTCTGCTACCTGACCGGCTAAGCGCAGGGTAGACAGTATCCGGGCCGGTAGCCTATCTTGCATTAATTCAAGACAGTTTTCCTGTTCCAAAGGAGCAGCTGAGTATAGTACTGCGTGATCCTCGGGATATTGATCCCCATGCAGGGTTCTTAGAATATCGGTACGGGATACAATTCCATATATCCTGCCATCTTCTACAATGGGTAAACGTCCTATATCATATTCCACCATTACTTTTTGGATTTCATTAACCGGGGTATCCGGGGAAGCAGTCAAAACACCGCTGGTCATGAACCCCTTTACCGGCGCATGGGCCAATTCATGGATTTTGGCTTTCTCCACATCCCGCCTGGAAATCATTCCTATCATCCGCTCTCCCTCCACTACCGGCATACCGGTATGCCCATAGCGAAGCATAATTTTTCCTGCTTCTTCCATGCTGATATCTCCGGCCAGGGTTTTTACTGGAGTAGACATTATATCCCGGGCCAGCAATCCCGGTTTAGCCCTGCACTCTGCTTCCTTCAATATCTTTTCTATAATCCGTTCCAGATCTATATCCTTGACTATGGCTGAGGCTGCTTTGGCGTGACCTCTCCCCCCCAGGCCCTGTAATACTTCATTAACATTTATATTGTTGCTGCGGCTTCTGCCCACTACATAAGTCTTTCCTTTCATTGCTGCTGCTACCAAGGCCACTTCCCCGTTTTCAACCTCCAGCAGGCGATAGGTCAGGGCATCCAAACCCTGTACAAACTCATCAGTAGTAGTATAAGAAACAATTATATCGGTGTTTTTAATATTATAATGCCGGGTATTTTTCATTAAGTCCTGTAAGATCTGCCTTTGCTCACCGGAAAAAGACTGTTCCATAAAATTGGCTACCACGGAAAGATTAGCCCCGGACTCCAAGAGGAAAGCAGCTGCTTCAATATCCCGAGGGGTAGTAGAGGTAAACAGAAGACTACCGGTATCTTCATAAATACCCAGGGCTAGAATAGTAGCATCAAAAGGGCTGATACTGATGCCCTGCCTTTTTATTTCTTCTACCAATATGGTAGTTGCAGCTCCTACCTTATGTATCTCCACCTTCTCCCCCAGCAGGTTATCCTCTGCTTCAGGATGATGATCATAAATTATAAACTTCATATGGGGACGGGCTGCAATATTCTTTAAATGTCCCAGCCGGTTAATATTGGCGGTATCCACCACTATTATGCACTGTACCTGGTCCAAATCCAACTCCTTGGGTGTTTTTATATTAATCAGATCTTTATACAAAGCCATAAACTTTTTCACGTGCCGGGACAAAGTACCGGAAAAAACCTGGACTGCCTGGGGATATAGAATCTTGGCTGCCACCATTGAAGCCAGGCCATCAAAATCCAATGCATTATGTGAAGTAATAATAACCAAATGCTTATACCTCCTAAAAGATATATGAATTATATCACACCTTTTAGGGGTGTGACACCCGGCCTTTGTCTAATGATGGGCCAATACCCCTTGAAGCTTCTTGCTTAATAATTAGAGCAAAATATTGATTGTCATCAAAGATTATTGATAATATATGATATTGATAGGACAGGTGAATGCGGAATAAGATTTTATCCATTCAAAACCCGCCCAGTATAAATTAAGCAATAACATTATTAGCAGTTTAGGGAGGAATAGCCTAGTGTACCAGAAGTACGAAAGATACACCGTTGAGCAATTGAAACCGCAGCTGTACCAGATTAAGGGAGAATGGAAAGACGATATCCATGATCTTCAGACCACCTTGCTTATTGATATTCTTAAGTTTCAGATAGTAGACGCCAAAGCAAATGGCCAGGGGGTTCCCTTTGCCATCTGCCATCAGGGAATCAGCAAGGTCAAGGATATGATAGGAAGTGATATCGGTCCCGGGTTCAGCCACACAGTGAAGAAGAATATTATGGGGCCTGAAGGTTGCACCCACCTGGGAGAGTTAATGCTGGGTTCGATCAAAGCCTTTATTCATGCCACTGCTCGCCAGGTTCCGAGCAAAAAGCTGGAAGCACTATATGATGCCAAATGGAATGAATGGATGAATCATTATTCAGATGGGTGTATTTTCTTTTCCCAGCCTGGTATAACCCGGGAAGAAATCATAGAGGCCATTACCAAAGCTGGAAAGTCCTAAGGGTTTTGAACATTCATCCAAGCCCCCAGGTACGGGATAATAGCAGGAATTATAAAGGAGCTGTTTCCAAAACTAAAGTTTCGGAAACAGCTCCCCCGTAGAGTCTATCACATAACAGGGCATTTAATGAGGGTGACCTGTGGTCCCCCGGCGCTCCCCGCTCCAAATACCGTTGCAGACCCGAACTTGGCAGTCAAAGACTGCCCTAAAATCGGGCACAGGAAAGGAGTTGAAGAAGGGTCAATCCTTTTTAATCAGGAATTTCGTCAGTGGCTGCAGCTGTTTCGGTATCTGCCATCACCATATGGTTCTGGGCTGATGGCTGCAAAGATTTATTTATCTTCTCCAGTTTTTTGTTGCTGGCTCGCAATTCCCGGATGTTTTTGGCCACCTTTAAAAATCTAAGGGTATCAAGCATGAAAGTAATTAAAGCCCCGCTAATTACCGCCAGCAACACTATAATTCCCAGTTGTATTTCAGGAGAATTCCAACCCAAAAATTGAACCACTACCAGGGTTGGATTTTGAAAAATGAAGACCGCTACAACTACCAGACATACCAAAGCCACAAATAGGTAAACCTGCATTTTAGCCCTTCTTTCTGTTAATCTTCAATTCTCTTTAATTATAGGGCCTGCTTCATTGGAATACAAACATTTTCCGCGTCCCAGCTCCGTATGGATAAGTACCTGAAATATTGAATCTCTGTTTAAAGTTAAAATATCTACCAATCATGGTCTTCTAAGATACTCATCCTTTGTTCAGCAGCAAGATCATGACAGTCCGGTGCGGTTTATGGGAGCTACTTCTTTTATTCCGGCTCTACATGGATAAGGACATGGCTATAATTAAGCCTCTCTTGAATCCTGGACTCAATAGTATCGCACAAATCATGGGCTTCTTCTATACTCATCTGAGCTTGTACAACCAGGTGCATATCGATGTGAACATCCCTGCCTGCCTTGCGGCTCCTGAGGTCATGATACTCGATGAATTCTCCTTTCAGGTCTTCCAGAACTTCGGTAACCGTATCCATGGTTTCAGCATCGGCGGCGGTGTCCAAGAGAGGTAAAAAGGCTTTCTGTAATAGATCAAAGGCTGCTTTTACTATCAGCAAAGCCACCAGTATGGCTATGATAGGATCCAATATCCAGTAGCCGCTTAATTGTATCAATCCTAAGCCTGCCATTACCCCCAGAGAAGTATAGACATCGGTACGCAGGTGAACGCCGTCCGCTTCCAGGGCTACCGAATCCTGCTCCTTACCCACCTTCAACAAATAGCTGGAAACCATGAAGTTCAATCCTGCCGAGACCGCCATTACCAGCATTCCCCAGCCTGGCTCCAGTATCTCTCCCCCCTGCCTTATTTTTTCAATGGATTCAGAAATGATAAAGACAGCGGCTATAAATATCAATACCGCCTCTATGGTCCCGGCAATGTTTTCCACTTTGCCATGGCCATAAGGATGTTCCTGGTCTGGTGGCTGGGCAGATTTTCTCACTGCCCACAGGGCAATGAAAGATGCCAGCAAATCATTGGCTGAATGTATAGCTTCTGATATTACACTGACTGACCCAATTATGGAGCCGACCACCAGTTTTCCAGCAGTCAGGGCTATATTACTGGCTACCGACAACCCGGCTGCTTTAACCTTGATATCCATGAATCCCCCCCCTTTGGACACTTAACTCTACTAGCTGCGGCTTAATGGCCGTAAACACAAAATATTTTTATAAACCTTTCCCCATTTAGAAGTGAAAAGGGACTTCACTTTTACATGAAGTCCCACAGATAACTGCTGCTCGTTAGAGCCCGGCTGAGAGCCTGACCGTTTTCTTATAAGGTTTTGCTTATTTTACCATATGTTTAATCCAATGTCACCCTTAAATACTATATCGCCTTTTTTATTTCAAATAAAAAGGGGCTGGCAATAAATATGGAGCTATAGGCTCCTACTGCAAAGCCGATCAGCATGGCTGCTACAAAGAACTTGATGGTGGCTCCGCCCAGCAAAAGCAAAGCTAAAAGCGGAAAAGCAGAAGTCAGGACCGTGTTAATGGAACGGTTTAAGGTCTGCATAATGCTGGTGTTGAGCAGTTCCTGGTAATCCTGACGTCGATTCCTTTTCATGTTTTCCCGCACCCGGTCAAATATAACAATGGTGTCATTAATACTGTATCCGATTACGGTTAGAATGGCAGCCACAAAAGCGCTGTTTATTTCCCATTGCAAAATGGAGAATACCCCCATTACCACCAGCACATTATGAATAATGGCCAGAACCGCCGCTACCCCAAAGGCCCACTCGAAACGCACTGTTATATATAGCAGCATCAAGGCTGCAGCTATACCTAAAGCTAAGATTGCATTACGGGTGAGTTCTTTGCCTATAGTAGCACCTACCGTGTCGGAGCTCATGAAAGTAACTTTACCGAATTTGTCTCTAAGAGCCTGTATCAATTCGTCTGATTTATCCTGATTTAAGACTTCAGTGCGAATATAGAATTCATTGCCACTTTTCTGTACCTCGCTATCCTCCAGGCCAAATTCCCCAAGTACGGTTCTAACTTCGGCCGCACTTACTGGTTTATCTATCTTGACGTGCAGTATGGAACCACCTTTAAAATCTATCCCCTGATTGAGACCCTGATAAAACAGGGATACTAATCCGGGTATTATTATCAGCAAAGAAATAATGTAAAATATTTTCCTCTTCTGTATTATTTGCATCCTCTTGCCCCCCTTATACCCCGTACAGTTTCTTATTATCACTCAGGTTGGCTGATAATAAGAGCAGGTAACGGGTAAATATCAATGCAACCAACATACTGGCCACAATACCTATAGACAGGGTTACGGCAAAGCCTTTGATGGGACCGGTACCGAAATACATAAGAACTATGGCGGTTATCAAGGTAGTGAGATTGGCATCGAAGATGGTCCAAAAGGCTCTTTTGAAACCGGCATCAATGGCTGCTCGCAAGGTCTTGCCCAAACGCAGTTCCTCCTTGATTCGTTCATAAATAATTACGTTGGCATCTACAGCCATGCCGATAGATAGAGCAAATCCTGCAATACCTGGCAAGGTGAGAACAGATCCCAGCAGGCTCATAGTTCCCAGGACCAGAACTGCGTAGAGGATTAAGGAAATATCAGCTATCAAACCCGGAAGACGGTAAAAACCGATCATAAAGAAGAGTACGGCAATAACACCTACAATACCAGCTTTTATGCTCTTTTCCAGAGATTCAGATCCCAGGGTGGGTCCGATAGATCTCTTCTCCATAACCTCCAAACTGACCGGCAAGGCTCCTGAGCGCAATAATACCGCCAGGTCATTGGCTTCCTTAGCCGTAAATTGGCCTTCAATTACAGCATTGCCATCGGTGATGGGGACTCTCACGGTGGGAGCACTGATAACTTCTTCGTCAATCACTATCAGCAAGGGCTTGCCCACATTGGCAGTAGTAGCTTCAGCAAATAGTTTAGCCCCTTCACTATCAAAGCTCAGCGTTACTTCACCCTGCTGATTATCGCTCCTCACTCGGGCCTGGGCATCTTTGAGGTTTTTCCCGGTTAAGAGTACATTACCATTTTCATCCCAGAATTCCAACTGAGCGGTATTCTTAAGTATGTTGACTGCTGCCTCGGGATCATCTTCCCCGGCTATCTCAATAACCACCCGATCATCCCCCTGGGGATATAGAGTGGTTTCCTTAACTCCCAGACTGTCAACTCTCTCCCGCAGGATACCCAGTGCTTTTTGTATGGTATCCTCAGTGACCTTTTCTCCCTCGTTTTCCTGGGCCTGTAAAACTACCCTCAATCCCCCTCTTAAGTCCAATCCCAAGTTGATAGAACTTAAGATGGGTTGATAGCTAAAGTAAACCAGCAAACCCAGAACCGCTACTATGGCCACAATAATAATACTGGATTTTGTCTGCACCAGTATTTCCTCCTTCCAACTTTCTACCTAATTAAATTGGCTAGTTACAGTAGTTTCGCCTCATTTATGATTAATTCAAATTCACAACCCAAAAAAGCTGCCGCTCTACGGCATAATATCATGCGGTGAAGGAATATTTCGAAATATTCCATAACCGGGCAAATATTGGTGTCTATCTTGAGTTCCATGGTTATTAAACGCTGCTCCGGATCTATATCCATAATAGAATATTCTACCGCATAATTGACCCGGTCGTGAATGTCAAATTTGTCCAGCCCGGTATTTCGAACCCGGTTCCGATGCACATGAGATTTGTCGGCTAGAATAAGGGCTGCCGCTACTTCACTGACCGGATGCCCACTGCCTTCGTCATGATTACCGATAGCCGCGCAGATAATGGCATTTTCATCCATACTCAGCCCTATCCTTTTAAGTATGCTCATGGCAATAATAGCACCGCTTTGGCTATGACCCTGCCGGTTAATAACATTTCCTATGTCATGCATATATCCTGCTATGCCTGCCAGTTCAGCCGTACGTTTTTCATAGCCCAGTTTTAATAAAATCTCCCGGCTCAACATGCTTACCAGCAAAACATGCAGATAACCATGGTCGGTAAATCCCATAGCTCCCAGATGCTCATTGCCTTTTTTAATGAATGCATTGATAACAGGATCCTGCTTTATTTCCTTAAGACTTACCATCTATTTGGGCTCCTCGCCTTCCTTGTAGGCAATGGCTTTCTTCAGCAATTCAATCTGCATGGTTTCATTTACTCTTAACGAAACCGTATCGTCCTTTATACGGGTAATTTCTCCTTTTATACCGCCTATGGTGATTACCTTGTCACCCCTTTGCAGTGCTTCCAGGAGGCTATTATGCTTTTTCTCCTGCTTTTTACGCGGCATGATGATCAAGAAGTAGAAAATCCCAATAAATACCGCGAAATAAGCTACTAAGGACAACCATTCATTCATAGCTCAATACCAACTCCTTAAAAATGATTAACTTTTATTATATTCGCCTAATCTTTTCAATTCCCTTTAATTATATCTTATATTTCTCCAGGAATTCCTGATAATAATCCATAAAACGCCCTTCTTCAATAGCTTTTCTAATTTCTTCCATGATTTGGCTAAGAAAATATACATTATGGTAGCTTAACAACCTGTGGGCTAATAGTTCTCCTGCCTTAATCAGGTGCCGGATATAAGCCCGGCTATAGTTTTGACACACCCGGCAAGAACAACTGGGGTCAAGAGCCCTAAAATCTTCGGCATATACTGCGTTACGTACCGTAATCCTGCCTTCCCGGGTGTAGGCACTACCATGCCGGGCCAGGCGGGTAGGCAGAACACAATCAAACATATCCACTCCCCTCCTTACCCCTTCCAAAAGATCTTCGGGGGCTCCAACTCCCATCAAATACCTGGGTTTATTTGGGGGCAGCAATCCATCCATCAATTCCAGGGTTTCATACATCTCTTTTTTGGGCTCTCCTACACTCAAACCTCCTATCCCATAACCTGGAAATTCCAGCTCAGTCAAAGCCCGGGCACTTCTTTCCCGCAAGTCAGGAAAAACATTACCCTGCACAATACCGAATAAAGCCTGATCCTTCCGATCATGGGCCTTTAGGCAGCGCTCAGCCCAGCGGGTGGTTCGTTCCACTGCCTTTTCCGCTTCCTCATAGGAACAGGGATAGGGAGCACATTCGTCAAAACACATGGCTATGTCAGCCCCCAACTGCTGCTCAATTTCCATAACTTTCTCCGGAGTAAGAAAGTGTTTGGAACCATCTATATGGGAATTAAAATAGACTCCTTCATCGGTAATCCGGCGCAAGGGACTAAGGCTAAAAACCTGAAACCCCCCGCTATCGGTTAGTATTCCCCGCTTCCAATTCATAAAACCATGCAGGCCTTGGGCCTTCTCGATCAGTTCCGCTCCCGGCCTCAAGTAGAGGTGATAGGTATTGGACAGTATTATACCGGCCCCAATTTCATATAGGTCTTCTGAGCTTAAGGCTTTAACCGTAGCCTGGGTACCAACCGGCATAAAAATTGGGGTCTCAACCCAACCATGACTTAGTTTAAGCCGTCCCCGGCGGGCGAAACCTTCTTTATTAGCCAGTATAAGTTCAAACTGTAATTGTAACATAATCCTAAACCTCCTATAGGGACGGGTGAAAATGCTAATATCAGCTTTTTTGCTAGCCTGGCCTCAGATATCCATGGTCTAAGCCGTAGCAAATCATTTGATAAGCATGGCATCTCCATAACTGAAGAAACGGTATCTGGCTTCTACCGCATGCTGGTAGGCGGATAATACCTGCTCAAGTCCCCCAAAAGCAGCTACCAGCATAAGCAATGAGGAAGCAGGCAGATGAAAATTGGTGATCATGGCATCAACACCTTTTATTTCATAGCCGGGGTATATGTATTTATCGGTATAGCCCCGGCTTCCTTGATAAATATAAGCTTCATTATATACTGTTTCCAGAGTTCTTACCACTGTAGTTCCTACCGCAATAATCTTTCTGCCTTTGGCTCTGGTATCATTGAGGACTTGAGCGCAGGATTGGTCCAGCTCATAGTATTCGCTGTGCATCCGGTGTTCCCGGATATCAGTACAGCTAACGGGTCGAAAAGTACCCAGGCCTACGTGCAGGAGAATACTGGTGATATTAACTCCCCTCTCCCGGATGGATTGCAGCAATTCTTTAGTAAAATGTAGTCCCGCAGTAGGAGCAGCAGCTGAGCCCCGTTGCCTGGCATAAACGGTCTGATAGCGTTGTACATCCATTGCTTCATCTTCTCGATTAATATAGGGAGGCAATGGAATATGGCCTTTACTCTCCAGAAAAGCTTCCTCATTCAGGCAGTTTACTATTCTCAGCAGTCGACCTCCTGCCAGGGGCAACTCACCCATGATTTCCACTTCTACTTTACTGTCCTCAAACAAAACCCGGTCCCCTGCTTTAAGCCGGCGAGCTGGTTTCACCAAAGCCTCCCAGTTTTCTCCTACTTTCTTCAACAGCAGCAATTCCACCTGGGCTCCAGTTCTTTTATACCCCCTTAGACGTGCCGGTATCACTCTGGTATCATTAAGAACCAGGGTGTCACCGGGTTGCAAATACTCCACTATATCCCGGAACCTTCGATCTTCCCGCTGCCCACTTTTTCTGTCCAGTACCAGCAGCCGGGAGGCATCACGGGGCTCAACCGGATACTGGGCAATCAATTCCTGGGGCAGGTGAAAATAATAGTTTTGTAGCTGATAGTAGTCCCTATCCTGTTTTTCGCACATAATTATCTCCTAAATAGGTTCAATATTACAGTAATAATCAAGCTTAAAACAATGCAGCTTACAATGGGAAAATAAAAAGTGAAATTTTCCTTTTTAACGTATATATCTCCCGGAACTTTGAAAGTACCTCCGCCCCATCTGGAAAAAACGTAGGTCAGTAAACCTACGGCCAGAATAATCAATCCTCCCCATATGAGTAAACGAGCCATGGCTTCCATACTGTTCATAATTAACCTCCAATTAATTATATGGTTTACTTGAAACTGCTTTATCCCTATATACCCATTGTTTCTTACCACCATACAATTGTCGGGATGCCTTTTTGCGGCCCAACTGAAGTAATCCAGCTCACTTGTCTTCCCTGATCATAGCCTTGGCATTGAATAGTCCTTTTATTAAATCCCGGGGAGCATAACGCTCCATTTCACTATACAAACAACCACAGTATTGCTGGCGGTAAAGTCCCATTTCTCTAGACCATTCCCCGCTTTGCTTGAAGCCCTCTCGAAAATCCCGGTAGAGAAAAGGTACTCCGTATTTATGCCCCACCGCATCTCCTATTTCTCGAATCCAGTTGTGTTTCTGGTATTTACTTACCAATAAAGTACTGGTAAAATAATCGAATTTGCCTCTTTTAGCAATATGGGCGGCCTGTTCCAAACGCATCTGGTAACAGAAGAAACAACGACGACTCTCACGATAAGCAATGTTTTGAAAATACTGGACGGGATTGTAGCTCTCATCATAGATGACCTTTAAGTCTGCTATCTGAGCATACTGCTCCAATCCGGCCTTTCTTTTCGTATACTCCGTATAGGGATGTATATTGGGATTATAGAAATATCCCATAAGCTCAAAGCCTTCCTCTCTGAGCTTAGGTACGGGATAAGTTGCGCAGGGTCCGCAGCATATATGCAGTAAAACCCGTTCCATATTGAAACTCCTTCCGCATCCTATCAATATCTTTACTGGAAAAGCACCATCTCCACCAGCTTAAGATTACTTTTACCGCCCTGTAATTCATCACTTGCTAATAAGCAAGCCTCCAGGCCGGACTTAGTATTAAAAGCCCTGGCCGCACCTAGTCAAATAATCCCGGAGCCTTAAAGCTGCTACCGGGCATGGTATAACCCAGGTGCCGGTAAGCATGTTCGGTAGCAATGCGGCCTCGGGGGGTTTTCTGGATGAAACCCAATTTGAGGAGATAGGGCTCGTAGACATCGGTGATAGTATCGTTTTCCTCGGAAACGGCTGCCGCCAGGGTTTCCAGCCCTACCGGGCCTCCTCCAAATTTGACTATTATGGCCTGCAATATCATCCGGTCCACATTGTCCAGACCATATTGGTCTATTTCTAATTTTCCCAAAGCCAGGCCGGCCATTTCATAGCTTATGCTGCCATCCCCCTTAACCAGGGCAAAATCGCTAACCCTTCTCAGCAAACGGTTGGCTACCCGGGGAGTTCCCCGGGACCTGCGTGCGATCTCCTGAGCCCCTGACCTATCTACCTTTATCCCCAGGATACTGGCAGATCTTATTATTATCTGGCTTAGATCTTCTTCTTCATAGAAATCCAGACGCTCATTGATGCCAAAGCGGTCTCGCAAAGGTGAGCTTAACAGTCCCGGCCGGGTAGTGGCCCCGATCAAAGTAAAGGGAGGAAGATCCAAACACAGGGTTCGGGCTGCCGGTCCTTTACCTATCACTATATCGATGGTGAAATCTTCCATGGCTGGATACATTATCTCTTCCACACTGCGGTTTAAGCGATGTATCTCATCTATAAACAGCACCTCACCAGCTTCCAGATTGCTCAATATGGCAGCCAGATCCCCGGGGCGCTCTATGGCCGGTCCCGATGTCTTTCTAATAGTTTTCCCCATCTCATTGGCAATTATGGTAGCAAGAGTTGTTTTCCCCAAACCCGGTGGCCCGCTGAGCAGGACATGATCCATACTATTGCCCCGTTCCCGGGCGGCTGAGATAAAAATGGACAGGTTCTCTTTAACCCGCTTCTGGCCTATGTAATCTTCCAGCCGTTGAGGCCGAAGGGATACTTCAGCTTCATCCCCGGCTACCAGCTGGGATGATATCAGTCGTTCTTCCCGCACCTTAAATTCCCCCATCCCTTATTTCATCTGCCGGGCTTTATATTTCAAGACCTTTCTCAGGTTCTCCTCCACCCGATCTGACAGCTCTCCATTTTGCTTAAGATCTAATATCAGGGGATAGACCTCACTGCGGCCATAGCCTAAACTTTCTAGGGCCTGCAGCACTTCATCAACCATGGCCCCTCCCTGGACACCGGCTTGATTTAAACTGAACTCCGGTAATTTTTGCTGTAATTCAAAAATCAGACGGCCTGCACTCTTTTTCCCTATGCCGGGTATTTTGGTCAGCATCTTTTCGTCAGCGCTGGCTATAGCTTGATAGAAAGTGAGGGGATCCATGGCCGCCAGTATGTTCATAGCCCCTTTGGCTCCCATACCGGATACCCCCAACAGGGTCTTAAACAGTTTCAATTCCTCTTTTTCCAGGAATCCATATAGTTTAAAGTCATTATCCAAGACCTGCAAGTGGGTATGAAGAAAAAGGCTCTCCCCCACTCGGGGCAAAGCAGCCAGGGCTCTTTGATGAAGAAGAACTTCCAGACCCAGGCCATTAAGATCTATAATAATGGATTCCGGCCCAATTTCATATAGGAATCCTCTTAAACAGGATATCATTATAACATCCATCCTTCCTGGGAAATAAATCATAAGTTCTTAGCTTGTGGAATCAAGGTTGGCTTTTAAAAGCCTTACGCATACGATGGGAATGAATATGACAGATGGCAACTGCCAGGGCATCGGCAGCATCATCAGGGCGGGGTATTTCAGGCATAGCCAAAATTTTCTGTACCATGATCTGTAC
>JAAYNQ010000199.1 GCA_012520725.1 Syntrophomonadaceae bacterium
CAGCAGAGGCTGTCCGATAAGTCTTCAAAAGTAGAACTGGGTCTCCAAAGTAGTAGATGCTGCCCTATTTCAGGGCTATAAATCAGCCTTCAACCCTTAAAATGGCAAAATAACAGCATCGAGTGGGATGGTTGTAAATTGTGCAATAGTTTTCTGACCGTCCGGCATAGACAAAATTTTCCGCCCTCACTGGTATTCCTTAAACATGCAGGACCCGCAAACAAAAAAGCCGACCACTACCTGGGCCGGCCTAATTAAAGGAGATATTGCTCTATATAATTATACAGATCAGTCCGCCACTTCCATCATTAACAATCCTCTGCAGGGTGTCCTGCAATTTCAATTGAGCGTTTTCCGGCATACGATGCAGTTTGTTCTGAATTCCTTCCCGAACCAAATCATGCAGGGATTTGCCAAATATATTGGATTCCCAAATCTTGGTGGGATCTTCTTCGAACTCATCCAGCATATAGCGTACCAGTTCCTCACATTGTTTTTCGGTTCCTATTATAGGCGTAATCTCAGTTGTAATATCAGCCCTGATTATGTGGAGGGATGGGGCTTTGGCTTTTAACCTAACTCCAAAACGACTTCCCTGCCTGATTAGTTCCGGTTCCTCCAGGAACATCTCCTCCAGGCGTGGAGTAACCACTCCATAGCCTGATTCTTTGACTTCAGCCAGGGCCGACGACACCTTATCAAACTCCTTCTTGGCAAAGCTTAGATCTTTCATAATCCGCATGATATCCTGGGTACCTGCTACATCAAAACCGCTGACCTCACTAAGTGAGCGATAGAACAGTTCTTCCGGAACTGTAATATCGATTGCTGCAGTTCCGGTTCCCAGATTCATTTCTTCCATTAACACATAACTGATATTTTCAACCTCAGAGAGCTTTTGCAAGGCTGTCTCAATATCCCTTACTTTCCGTACACCAGTAAGTATTTCATGGATAGCTGTTTCCAGATCTTCTCTTAACCAGAACTCTTCATCCAGTTCTTCCACCCAGCCCGGCAGCTTAATATTTACTTCTTGTACCGGGAACTCGTAAAGAGCTTCTTCCAGCAGGGCATAACTCTGTTCCATGGTCATCTTGGCAACATCCAGGGGAAGAACCCGAACCCCATATTTTTCACTCAGTTCCTCGGCTAAAGCTATGGTATCAGCATCATAGGGTTTGGTTGAATTCAATATTACTATAAAGGGCTTATCCAGATCTTTTAATTCTTGAATAACTCTTTCCTCGGCATCTATATACTTGCTCCGGGAAAGATCACTGATACTGCCATCAGTGGTAACTACAATCCCTATAGTAGAGTGGTCGGTAATTACTTTCCTGGTTCCTATTTCGGCCGCCTCTTCGAAGGGAACCTCATAGTCAAACCAGGGAGTTTTTACCATGCGAGGCTCTTGATCTTCTTCGTAACCCAGCGCTCCTTCAACAGTATAGCCGACACAGTCTACCAGCCGGGCTTTCAGGGTCAGTCCGGTTTGGGTTGTGATCTCGGCGGCTTCGTTGGGCACAAATTTTGGTTCCGTAGTAGTTATGGTTTTCCCGGCTCCACTAACCGGCAGTTCATCTACTGCCCTTTCTCTCTCATATCTATCGCTAATGCCGGGAATGATCATAAGTTCCATGAATCGGCTTACAAATGTTGATTTCCCCGTTCTTACGGGGCCTACTACGCCCAGATAGATATCGCCTCCAGTCCTTTCGGCAATATCATTAAGTACACTGTTTTTATCCACTTAGCATTTTCCCTCCCTTGTTCCAGACTTAAAAGGCATCCTCCCTCCGAATTGAGATACCCCTTAATATCGATTACGCTATAACAGTATAAATATATTTATCAATATTCGGTAATATAACCAGAAAAGAAAAAAAGTGTGGTATCCACCACACTTTTTTACCAGTTTTTTACCAGCTTTCGGTATCCTTGACCACTTCCTCAATCTCATGCTTCTTGCTCCTGCTCATCAATTCCTCCACCGCTTGTATGGGTGGAATCTGATTGAATAGTATATTATAACAAGCCCTGGTTATTGGCATGTCTACCCGGTATTCTTCTGCCAGGTGGAACAAAACCCGGGTGGTAGGAACCCCTTCCACCACCATACCAACAGCTTTTAGGCAATCCTGCAGGCTGTAGCCTTGACCAATCAGTTCTCCAGCTCTGCGGTTCCTGGAATGGCGGCTGCAACAAGTTACTACCAGATCGCCCATGCCGCTCAATCCGTTAAAAGTACGATGATGGCCACCCATAGCCACCCCCATCCGGGTCATTTCCGCCAGCCCCCGGGTCATCAAAGCGGCTATTATATTATCTCCGTATTTTAAACCCTGTACAATACCGGTAGCCAGGGCTATGACATTCTTTAGGGCTCCGCCCAATTCTACCCCAGGTACATCAGGATTGGTATACACCCTGAATACCGGCGACATATATAGGTCTTGTACCGTACAAGCAATCTCTTTTCTGTAAGCAGCAACCGTAAGTACACTAGGCATTTGCCGGGCTACCTCTTCGGCATGACTGGGACCGGATAAGACGGCAAAATAATCCCGAATACCTGGACCCAAAACATCTTCCGCTACCTGGCTCAAGCGCATCCCACTCTTGATCTCCAACCCTTTGGCGGTATTAACCAGTAAAACTCCCGGCCTTAAATGGGGCTTTAACTCCACACATACCTCTCTTAGCACCTGGGATGGAACCGCCAGTATTATCGCTTGGGCTCCTTGAACTGCTTCAGCCAGGTTCCGGCTCCAGATTATTTCTCCAGGTATTCTTACCCCGGGTAAATACCTGGAGTTTTCACCCTTCTTTACTATACTCTCCATATCGTCATCGGGGCCTACCCACATCAGCACCTGATATCCATTTTTGTGTAGCACAATAGACTGGGCCGTACCCCAACTCCCTGCTCCCAGAATACAAACTCTCTCCATAAAAACCTCCACCTAGTAAAACTTAAGCCTATAAAGCTTTTAACTGCTAGAACCTATTAAAACCTATCCGTTATTTTTGATTCTTTTCCCGCTATAAGCCTTTGTATATTCTCCTTATGGCGGTATAAAACCAAAGCTATCATATATATGCTGAGTATTATGTAGGGAAGAGGCTGGGGCATGAAGAAAATCGTCAACAGAGGAAAAACAACAGCAGCTATTATAGACCCCAGCGATACGTAACGACTAATAGTCACAGTCAATATAAAGGTAATTAGAATTACCAAAAAGATCTTGGGCATAAGGAAGGCCATGATTCCGGCGGCAGTAGCTACTCCCTTGCCGCCTTTAAAGTTCAAAAATAGTGAATAGCAATGGCCGGTGATAACCGTTGCTGCACAGAGGGCGGCCAAGGTGCTTCCGCCGGCAGCCAAGCCTATCCAGGCGGCAGCCAGACCTTTGCACAAATCAGCAGCCAGAGCCAGCAGAGCTACAGCCAGGCCAGAAGTACGAAGGACGTTCGTGGCTCCGATATTTCCACTGCCCCGGGTACGGATATCCACTTTCCCCAAAGCCATGCCAAATATAAGTGAAAAAGGTATGGAACCGATAATATAGCATAAAGCCATCAGAAACACTGCTTTTATCATTAATACTCTCCTCCCTGTACTCGAGTCTATTTACCAGCCTGGCTCCGAGGCCAAAATCCAGTTTGGATGTATAAATCTGTAATAGTCATTTGATGCAGCATGATCGAACCCTTCGGGCACAACTGATGTTTCGCTTCGCTTCACAATTAAGGTAGCACCCTTCAGGCACAACTGATGTTTCGCTTCGCTTCACAATTAAGGTAGCA
>JAAYNQ010000200.1 GCA_012520725.1 Syntrophomonadaceae bacterium
ATACTGCAAAACCACCCTAAAGTTAGTTTATCTTTTATTTGCTTTAAATATCTAACTATTACTTCGATATTCACAGTGGTTTATCCTGCTGTTTTACAATATTTTTGGGGTTTTTGCAGTGGAATCATAAGTCCTTTTTTTAATTTTTTATAAAAATTTTTGGACCAGATGAATCAGATTTATCGCTGAGATATTTTTCAGGGTTATACTTGGGCTTCCAAAATGTTTTTATTTTTGTCGTAAGATTCTCTTTTAATTGCCTGTATAATCAATATAAGGGGGTGATTTAAGTGATCATGATGATAATCACCGCACTGGAAGGCGATGACGATAAGACCTACATGATAAATTTATATAATGAGTATTATGGTCTGGTGCGCAAGACGGTTTACAATATTACCCACGATGCAGACAATGTAGAAGATTTGGTCAACGATACGTTTATAAAATTAATTGAAAAAATATCTATAATTCGAACGCTGGAAAGTTGCAGATTGGCCGCTTATGTTGTCTATACTTCTAGGAGCGTGGCTATTAATCATATAAAACATAAAATTGTCCAGAGAAAGCATGCGTATTATGGAGGAGACACGGATCTAACAGAAAAGATGCCTGACCTTGAGAGTACCATAGAAGAGCGGATTATCCGTCAGGAAGAAATGAAAGAGATGGAGAATGCCATATTGAGGCTTCCGGAGAAGCAAAAAGACCTGTTGTATTTTAAATACATATTGGAAATGCATGATAGGGAAATAGCGGAGATTTTAAAAATCGATCCGGACAGTGTTCGGCAGTATCTGACCAGAGCCCGGAGAGAAGCCAAAAAGCTCATGGATACGGAGGTGAATCAGCATGCCGAATAACAGTTCGGAACGACTTCGCCAAAAACTTTATGAGGAATATGAAGACAGTCTCTTCAAATTGGTCATGCACGACGTTGCGGAGAAAGAAGGCCAGCTTTTCCTGGAGGAAAAAGAAAAGCTGAAAAACGATCCGGAATTTCTGCCTTCTCAGGAGGCTGCCCAAAAATTCAGTCAGCAACTGGATGCGCAGCTAAAAAAGTCGCAGGTTTATGGCAAACGGCGGCGCATTCGGCAGACTTTAAACAGAGTGGCAGTCGCCATGCTAATCATGCTGGTTATATTAGGCACCACGGTAATGACCGTGGAGGCAGTTAGAGTCAGGGTGTTGAATTTTCTAATGGATATTCAGCAGGAATACACCTCTTTTCAGTTGAAGGACAGCAGCAGCGATTCGGAGGGGGGCAGTGCAACCTTAGACTGGCGCCAAGCTTATGTCCCGACCTATATACCGGAAGGATTTGAAGTCAGAGATATTTCTGACGGTAAACTTATAAAAACAATTGAATTTCAAAATCCGCAAGGCTCCATCATCACTTACACAGAATTAAGCGAAGGCACAAAGCCCACAGTGGATACGGAAAACGCGTCCGCCTTTGAAGCAGTCAGTATCAACGGGCATGAAGGAGCGCTGGTGGTGAAAAACTCTCTGGTGACCATCATTTGGGCAATGGAAGATCGTATGTTCATGATTCGGGGAGAGATAGAGAAAGACATGGTGATAAAGATGGCCGAAGGAGTGAAATATCTAGATTAAGCTTAAAAAAATATTCCAAAAAAATAGAAAAATAGTGTTGCAAAAGCCTCCTTTGATTGTCTTTTCTAGTTGAAAGATATTTTAAAGGAGGTTTGATTTATGAAAAAATTCATCAGCATGAGTATTCTTGCCTTTATGACCGTTTTCTTAGCTGTTCCGGCTTACGCGGCTAACGGGAGTCCAAATGCAGGGATACAGGGCGTAATAACGCCTCAATACACCTACATTTCAACATTAACTCCGGGACTAGAGATCAATTCGTTAGGGACAGCCACCTGCGTAGGAATAGCCTCTGCTTACGACAGCTCGCACACCACTAAGCTGACCGTCGAATTGCAAAAATCCGGAGGCTGGAGCACAATTAAGTCTTGGTCCGCGTCATCGACCGGAGCCTCCCTCGCCAGAATAGAAGAGGATTATTATGTTGTCCGTGGCACCTATCGGGTATGCGCTACCGCTAAAGTTTATAACGCTTCCGGCACTCTGTTGGAAAGTCAATCGTTGTATTCTGATACGGTGATATATTAAACGAGCTTTCTTCGCCAATTTAGCTTTAAGAGCGAAACCAAACTTAAATTGTGGTAACAACTATTTTTAGACTATGGGACTCGTGTGGGAAATTAAAAAGAAGGGAGGGCTAATACATCAATATCCCGGGCTGAAGCCCATCATACCAGAGCAAGCCTGAAATCACAAATTAATCCCGAGGAAGCTAAATCTGGGGATTACCTGATTGAAGAATGGTATTCCAGTATCACTGATTTAGGTGACGGGAGGGTAGGACTCTATGGTTGGATCCGCTGCAACAGGCAATGTGACCGAGTAAATGTGCAGTTGCAGTTACAAAAATGGACTTGTTCCACCTGGACCACATTATATACTTACGATTTTACAAGTTTTGATATTGGAAGTTATTCAATGATAAGGAGGGGATTTCATGATTATGTTTATAAGCAATAGGATTAGATGCCCTCCCGATAATAATTTAGCAAGAAATGAAGAAACAGACCTTCACATATGTAACTCTATACTCAGACAAATGATAGTCTGCATAATAAATTAACGAAAGTTAAAGGAGCATTCCTGTAATGCTTAACAGAGGTCTTTGAAAAAAGAGACGCCATTCAATAAAATTGAATTGTGCTGATCCCGAGAAGAAAGGCACAAAACAAAAAATTGAGGAGGCGTCCCTATATGAAAAATACACAAAATCAAAAGATTTCGCAAATCAAAAATGAAACTTTAGTTGTTGGAATTGATGTAGCAAAAGAGACCCACTACGCAAGAGCCTTTGATTACAGGGGGATTGAGCTGGCCAACCTGCTGAAATTTAGCAACACGGCAGAAGGATTTAAACTTCTAGATCAGTGGATGCAGGATATATGTAAGCAGAAAGGTAAGACAGAGATCATAGCCGGCTTTGAACCTACAGGACATTATTGGTTTGTATTGGGGAATCATCTTAAGCGCCAGGGCCAAAAGCTGGCCATAGTGAATCCGTTTCCTGTTAATCGGACCAAAGAACTTGAAGATAACAGTCCAAGTAAAAACGACAGTAATGATTGTAAGACCATGCCATGCTGGTTAAAGGTGGACGTTACCAGGAAGTGTACATACCCGATGACATCTATCAGGAACTAAGAGAAGCGGTGGCAG
>JAAYNQ010000201.1 GCA_012520725.1 Syntrophomonadaceae bacterium
GAACAGTATTCTAAACTGATCGATGATATTCCCCAGCCGAATATAGGCATCACAATGGGCTGCAATGTCGAGTGCCCTTATTTACCTTGCCAATATCGAGAAGATTGGGGACTCGATGACCCAACCGAACAAAGCGACGAGGTATTTATAAACACGGCCCAGAAGATAGAGGAGAAGGTTTTAGACCTTAAGAAAAGAATAACCGAAAAATCAATTCCGGCTAGTTAAGAAGCTGGGTTTTTGAGCATACCCATCGTAAACCAAATCATGTTAGGTTATCCCCCGGATTCCCGCCTCAACACACCCGATCCTTCTGTCCAAGATCTTTATTTATGATACTGACATTAAAGTTGAATCCCACCTTATTTAGCCGCCTTCCTTTCAGGAGGCGGCGATTTATTATTATGCTTATCGGGCAGACCATTATTTTATTATGGGCATAAAAGTTATAAGTAAGCGGAGACGATTATCTGGGTGTAAAAATGCAATTTGCGGCGTCTGACCCCGTCTTGTTTGCTGGGTTTTTAATGTAAGAGCCAGCGCTTCAAGAGGACACTCATCGAAAGGTGAGGAAAAAGTCACATGCGAATGCATAATTATTAGTTATTAGACATATTAGGAAATATTATATAAAATATTGATATATTTATTAATAAAACAAGGAGTTGGGAAGGGTGAAAACCAAGAAATTACTAACACTGTTTATTGTTTTGGCAATGCTGGTGGGTGTTGTGGGGTGCAGCAATACCAGTCAGGATACCTCCGAGACGCCCGAAACATCCACAACTACGGCCACAGATCAGGTGAAAGGGCAGCTGTTTGTTGATGCCGACTGGTTAAAAACTAATTTAGACCAAGTAATAGTTTTGGATGTTAGAGTTGCCAAGGATTATCAAGCCGGCCATATCCCCGGCGCAATTAACGCTCCCTGGCAGAGCTTGGCCAATATGACAGGCAAGTCTGGGGATCCGGGTTGGGGAACCATACTGCCCGCTGAAGAATTGGCTGCAAAGCTGGGAGGTATGGGCATTAATGGAGAAAAGGACATAATTACATATGGATCACCTCCTGGTTGGGGCGAAGATGGACGGGTTATGTGGGTTTTGAATATGGCCGGAATAAGTAACGTGAAAATGCTGGATGGGGGCTGGAACGCTTGGCAAGCAGTTAACGGCGAGAAGAGCAAAGATGTTCCCGAACCTGCAGCGGTTGCTTTTTCAATTGCGAGTTTTAATCAGGATCTTAATGTGACTACCGATTATGTTAACAACAATCTTAACGAGATCAAGATAATTGATGTACGTTCTGAAAAGGAATATAACGGAGCTACTGATTTCGGCGAAGCACGCGGCGGGCATCTGCCTGGGTCAATCAACTTGCCATTTGGGCAGATGTATAATGAGGATGCAACGATTAAGAGCACCGACGAACTGAAAAAGCTGTTTGCCGATGCCGGACTAACCCCAGAAGATAGAATCGTAACCTATTGCACGAAGGGCATTCGTTCGGCGCATATGGCTCTGGTACTGAGAAATCTGGGCTTTAATAATGTAAGCAACTGGGATGCTTCTTTTTATGAGTGGGCCGGAAACGATTCACTTCCCCTGGAGAAATAGAACATTGACCTGAGCCAGATGGGAAATAAACCAATTGTTTCTCGTCTGGCGATTCCTGCTGAGGGGCTTTTGATAGAAGAACCGCGTTTTGCTGCACAAATCACTAACCGCACAACTGAAATATGTTGCCAACGCCCTCACAGCCGCTAAAATCTCGATTTGAGATTAAAATTGAGGGTCAAGATGAAGAGTGGAATCAAGAATAGCTTGCACAAAATTAATTGGAAAACTGTAGCCCGGACGATCATTTCCGCCGGGCTGTTGCTATGGTTGGCATTATCGATAGAATGGAAAGACTTGGCTCAGGCTTGGCGAAGTGTTGAACTCGGATGGATCATGGCGGCAATAGCTTGGGTTGTTATTTCCGTGTTAGTTAGTGTTAGAAAATGGCAACTGGTGCTAAATACGCAAGGTATCCATTTGTCATGGCATGAATTGTGGAAATCTTACTGGGCAGGGTTGTTTTTTAATAATTTCCTGCCATCCAGCATCGGCGGCGATGCAATGAGAATATGGTGGGTGGGAAAAACTGTTCATGATAGTCCTGGAGTTGCGGTTTCAGTGGTAGTAGAACGAATCTTAGCCACAACTGGTTTGGCCATAACCGGTCTGACCGCAGTGGTATTTGTAAGCCAGCCGGATACCCGTGCTGTAATCTTGTTTGTAATCCTCATGGTTCTGAGTCTGGGATTGCTAGGCTTAATCTGCTGGGGGCATCTTCCTCGCTGGTCCCAAGATCGCAAGGGGAAATTGATCTCTTTTCTAAAGGGAATGGTACAGCATGGTGCTAAATTCAAAAATCAGCCAGGCAGGTTAGCGATAGTAGTAATTCTTTCGGTTGCTTTTCAGTTAACCGTAATAGGAGTGAATTATTGCATATTCCAGGCTCTGCAGGTCACAGCATTGACTTGGTGGGATCTAGTTTACGTCATCCCGGTTGTATCGGTCGTATCTATGTTGCCAGTGGGAATTAATGGTTATGGCTTAAGGGAAGGTGCCTACGTGGTATTGCTGGGATTATATCAGGTTCCCGCTAGCACCGCGTTCTCGGCCTCGTTATTATTTGTTTTCCTGGTTAGCCTGTGTAGTCTGTATGGAGGATATACCTGGCATAACCATCTTAAGGGAGAAGATACAGATGTCAAAGTCACAAGCATCACAAATAGCCCAGGAAGCGATGAAATCTGGGAATAACTGCTGCCAATCTGTATTGTTGGCCGCCAATAAGGTTTGGGATATCCCGGTAGGAGAAGATATTTTGGCAGCCGCCAGCTTATTCGCTCAAGGCATGAGTAGTGGCTGTACTTGTGGAGCACTTACCGGAATGGTAATGGCAGCCGGGATCATGCATAAGTCCTATCCTCATCCTGCCGGTTCCAAATTGCCTCAACAGCTGCATGACCAGTTTAAACAAGAATTTGGCTCAACCTGTTGCCGAGTTATAAGGAAGAACCGATCACCGATTGAAAAAATAGGTAATAAGGGTTGCATTAAACTGACTAGTCGGACAGCAGAGATATTGGTTGCTGAGTGGGAGGGATATAGTGATGTTCGGCCAGAAAAACCAACTCCTGATATCGGTTATAATACCAACTCTAGATGAAGAACAAAATATCGCCTCATTATTAGCAAGCCTGGCTAAGCTGGACGGGGTAGAGATCATCGTATGTGATGGAGGCAGCTCTGATTCCACCCTGGAAATATGCCGCAGTTTCCCAGTACGGTTATTATGTTCTCCCATGGGGCGAGGTGTCCAGTTAAATGCTGGGGCACAGTGCGCGCAGGGAGAAATACTGTTTTTCCTACATGCCGATAGTATGATTGAAAATCGAGTATTGGATGATATTCGCAATGTAGTTGCCCAAGGCAACTTATGGGGATGCTGCACCTTGGAATTTAATGAAAGAAACTGGGCCTTTCGTGCCATAGCCTACTTTTCCAACCTTCGCTCTAGAGCATTCAGCAGTTGTTACGGAGATCAAGGTATTTATTGTCAACGCGATTTATTTTGGAGCAAAGGGGGCTTCCCGGATATTATTGTTCTGGAAGATATGGAGTTTTCCCATCTGCTTCGCCGCCATCAAAGAGCTCGGGTGGTGGATGGGAGGATTATGACCAGCACCAGACGCTTTCGCGCCGCAGGCATAGTGAAGACAATTGCCAAAATGCAAATGATTAAGATACTTTATGCGCTGGGAATGAAACCGGAAATGCTTCGGACATGGTATGGATCTGGCGAGCAGGAGAAGAAATGCGAACAGCAGTGGTTGTTATGAGTAAGATCCCGCAGCCTGGCTTTACTAAAACCAGACTGAATACGGTTTTGACCGGACAGGAAAGCGCTGACTTTCACCTGGCCTGCCTGAAGGATATATGCAGTGCCATTAAAATGAGCGGATTGCCCGGCTATATTTATTATGCAGCACCCGATGAAGCTCTCTTTCCCACGCCGCACAGCATCGAGGCTGACCTGTGGGGATGGTCTTACGAGGATAGAGCTTATTTTAAGATGTATCCTCAGCAAGGTGCCGATCTGGGTGAGCGCTTATATCATGCTGCCCGGGAAATTCTAAACGATTATGAAGCGGTTTTGTTGTTGGGCAGCGACATGCCGGAGATTACACCCGAGCTTATTTGGGAAGCACAGGCTAATTTGTCGAACAGCGAAATTACGATTGGACCTGCTCTGGATGGAGGCTATTATTTGCTGGGAATAAAGCAAGCATCACCCTATATTTTTCAGAACATACCCTGGGGAACGGCGGAGGTATTTAATATAACTCTGCAAAGGATAAGAACCAACCTGATCAGGTATTCTGTACTGCCGCCCAAAATGGATATTGATACCTGGGATGACCTAAAAACCTTTTGCATCGGCAGCCAAACTGATGAGGACAATTCTATCCGATACTTGGCAGCATATAAGATGGCAACCGCACTTGTGACAAAATACAGTGCACCGAGGAAAGGAGTATAGAATTGGATAAGAATGTCAAAAAGATTATTGATGAAGCTATGAACAGGCGCTTATTGGAAGCTGCTGAAATAAAAACCCTGCTGGCGTTGCCTGCAAACTCTGAAGAATCATTTTATGCCAGATTCGCTGCTCTACAGATAAACCAAGCAGTCATGGACGGTAAAGCGGAGATACATGGCCAAGTAGGGGTCAACAGTGGACCGTGTGGCCGTAACTGTTCCTTTTGCTCCTTTGCTGCTGCCAATCGACTCTTTAAGGAACAGAGAGTAGAGGCGACCGAAGAAATTATTGAAAAATGTGTTCGTCTGCAAGCGGAAGGTGCCAATGCTATCTACTTGATGGCTACTGCCACACTAAACTTTCCGGAATTTCTGGATATTAGCAGTCAGGTAAAGAAAAGTCTGGATCCTGAGACTGTACTGGTGGCCAATATAGACGATTTTGGCTATCCAGAAGCAGTTGCTCTTAAAGAGGTCGGTTTCAGCGGTGTTTATCATGCTGTACGACTGGGAGAAGGCCATACCACCCGAATTCCTTTACAAAAGCGACTCGATACCATAGCGGCAGCTCATAAAGCAGATCTGAAAGTGGGAACTTGTCTCGAGCCAGTAGGTCCAGAGCATAGCCTGGACGAATTGGTAGAAAAAATAATTATAACTCGCGAAATACACCCTGCATTCAGTGGAGCCATGCGTCGTACTCCTATTTCTGACACTGCTCTAAGTTCTTGGGGAAAAGTGAGCGAAGCCAGAATGGCACACATTGTTGCCGTAGTTCGATTGGCCACCGGATATGAGGTAGCCGGCAACTGCACCCACGAACCCAATACTCTGGGAGTAACAGCCAGTGCCAACCTATTATGGGCTGAAGTAGGGAGCAACCCACGTGATACGGTTATTGATACTGAAAGCGGTCGGGGCTTTGACATGGCCCGATGCCGGAATATATTGTGTGAAGCTGATATTGAATTACTAAAGGGACCTTCTCAGATGTTTGCAAAGCCCTAGAAAATTGATGGCTGCCATTTTCAATATGCGGGAGGTCATGATTGTATCGAGGTAGGAAAGGTAGGGTACATATTGGGAAAAAGATTTTGGAATACAATTTGGTTCAAAGTGGCTATAATAATCATCCCTATAGCCTTGTATTTGCTGATAGATCCCGTACAAATTGGAGTTAAAAAGGCTATTTTCATGCTATCCATGCTCGATGTGGATGCAGCCAAGGGCTATATTCTGTCCTTTGGTATTTGGGCACCTATAGTTTCATTTCTGCTGATGGTTTTTCAATCGGTGCTGGCACCACTGCCCGCTTTTATCATTACCTTTGCTAATGCAGGATTATTTGGCTGGGTAAAAGGAGCCATCCTTTCCTGGACCAGCGCGATGGTGGGAGCTGCTCTGTGCTATGCCATTGCCCGTATTTATGGGAGAAACGTAGTGGAAAAGTTAACTACCCGGAAAGCCATAAAAGAGATAGATAAATTTTTCGAAAAATACGGCAAATGGGCAGTCTTAATATGCCGACTCCTACCATTCGTATCCTTTGATATTGTCAGCTATGCCGCAGGTTTAACTGCTATGGGCTTCTGGGAATTCTTTATAGCTACCGGCCTTGGCCAACTGCCCGCTACACTTATCTACTCTTATGTGGGCGGTATGCTGACTGGAGGCGCCCAGACTATGGTGATGGGATTATCAGTCTTATTCGCCCTGACCATCATAGTATTTGTTGCTAAGCAGGCCTGGCAGCAACGAAATAAGGTTCAACTGGAAACTGCGGAATAGATCAAGGCGTAAGTGGAGACGGTTTTTACTGTTATTATGATAAATAGCTGAAATATTCTAGCTTCCTTCGCCTCGCTTGTATTTCTCTAGGGCTTCAAATTTCTTGACCAATTGATCCTATTTCTTTCATAAAAACGCCCCTTTGTGTAGTCCCGAATTTTTGTTATTTCAGGTGTCTACTCAAAGGGGAGCATATCAGCAAAGGACTGGACACCTTTTGCCTCTTTTAAATGTTCAGCAAGAAAGCCCAGTGCTCAATACTGGGGCAAGCATTGGTTTCCGAAAGCATCTGCTAACAGCAGGTGATTTTTCATGCCTCTTTTGTAGATAGAGCCCAATTAGTATGAAGGGTTTTTATCGTGATACAAGAAAATACCATCATCATAAATCATACGCAGAATCGAGATGCAGTCAGGATTATGTCAATAGATAACAAAGGAACAGGGAATTTTTTCTCTGGGTAGGTTTAGCGCAGCGGCTTGAAAGGTTAGTCGGCAGATTTCCAGTCGATGATTTTAAAATTGCCGTCCTGATCTATGATTGTATAAAAAGTGAGCTTTTGAACAGGGATAAAGTTATTTTCACTGGGTTTGCCGACTTCCGTGTCCACCCGGTAAACGCTCAGGTAGTCTTTATACACATCGACCCAGCTTAATCGACTTGCTATTTTAATATCCTGACCCTTGAGCTGTGCACTTGGAGCAGGCAGAGGGAAGTTATTGCGCAGCTCTGTCAAAACATAGTCCCGAGCACGCTGAGGCTGATCGGCGTAAATATCATATATAAAATTTCGCACCGGTGTAGCCGGACTTTTATACTGATTATATGAAACTCTATTTATCAGCCTTTCTTTTTGCCAGCGTGGAGTTATGACCAGCCTGGTAGTCCGATCGCTTTCTTTGTCGATAATGTTCATGATCAGATGATTATCTAGTTGTTGGTGATTTATTTTGCCATCAGCAAAAACCATCACTGCATTACGCACTGGTTCTTCCCGCTGACTGCCGTGGCTGCTTTTCCTGGCCGGGTAAATGTAAAGAGAAAAACTATCCAGTACAGATCCACTAGTGTAAATGTCTTCCGGAGTAATAAAGGTTCCATATATTTTGTATGTCCAGAAGTCATCTGCCAGCGGGGGCCAGCTGTAAAACACCAGTGCCTTATAAACAGGGTTTTGCCAATTCAAAGAAAGCCCCAACTCGTACATCCTCTGCATTACTTTAACACGCCAAGGCATTTCTTCATTATCCATCCAAGTATACCGCTGGTCGTCCAGATTACTGACCCGGATTTCATGGATCAGAAGCTGGCCATCACCAATAGGGATATTGGCACCAAAATCAAGACAACGGTAGACCATCGGGTGCTGGAAATAAAAATATAGGGTGATCACCAGCCCGATCAATATTATTTTTACGGGGATACGAACCCACTTCGATTTAAACATTGCATACTTCCCTTTATTTGATGCTTACAGTATATATGATTATGTAGTGGAATGGGGGGAAATACCTATAATGGCACCAGACTATAAGTTATGTACCTTTTCATTCCAGGGATTCGATTGTAAGAAGAAGGCACTTCAACATAACAATGGTTGTATATTAAGGATCATTCTGCAGGACTTACCATAATAATGCAGAAATCATTATGTTAATAGCCTGACAAGACCCCTGAACAGGAGGATATAAGAGTATGAGTCTTACTAAATCATGGATAATAATCATTACGATCATATGCATAGTTTTGGGAAGCGGCTGTACAAAATTGAATCAATCAGACAGCCTGCCTGTATCCAATAATAATGAAAATCCCGCCCCCA
>JAAYNQ010000202.1 GCA_012520725.1 Syntrophomonadaceae bacterium
GGCTTTTAAAAGCCTTACGCATACGATGGGAATGAATATGACAGATGGCAACTGCCAGGGCATCGGCAGCATCATCAGGGCGGGGTATTTCAGGCATAGCCAAAATTTTCTGTACCATGATCTGTACCTGTTTTTTCTCTGCTTTCCCGTATCCTACCACCGACTGTTTTATCTGTAACGGGGTGTATTCTTCGAGGGTTATACCATTCCGGGCTGCTGTCAACATAGCAACTCCCCGGGCTTGAGCCACCGTTATTACCGTTTTGGAGTTTTTATGAAAAAAGATCTGTTCAATGGCTATTGCATCAGGTTTAAATACCTGAATCAGTTCATTTAAATCCTGGTTGATGAGCAGCAACCTATGGGCCATTTCCATATCGGCCGGGGTAGTAATGGTTCCATACTCAATCAACTTTTCCCTTCCAGCCTGGTAAGCCACCACTCCATAACCAGTAGTAGCCGTTCCCGGATCTATACCCAACACTATCATTGATTCTCCGCCTTTTCACCCGTAATATATGCACTTTGTTTATTTTCCTTCCAGCCCAACCTTATCTATCATTATACCAAAAGGTGCCGGGGGTTAAGTTATTAATCCTCATGATTGGGAACACCAGCGGGTGTGAAAATTTGTGCTTATGCCCGACGGGCGGTCTGTAGAGGGGCGACCTGCGGTCACCAGCAATGATTATAATTTTTAGGCTGATAATTCATCTTCGTGTAAACTTGTCAATGGAAGGTATAATACTAACTTAATAACTTAATACCCGGCACCTTTATTTAGTACTCGTCCAGGTTTTCCAGGGCATCATTCAGAGCCTCCTGGCTATCAAATTCATAAAGACCTTGTCTAATATCTTCTGCTATAGGGGCCGGAAGGGATTCCATTTTGATCTGGGTTACCCGGAGCAATATGTCGTTGTCGGCATCAGGTCCCTGGTATACCGCCAGGCGTCCCTGATATTCTTTAATTCGGCACTTTTTCTTATCATCCGGGCACCAATCTTCGATCCTCTGGTGAATGGTCAGGATACTTCCTTCCATGGTGACCGTATAACCATTATCAACAGTAAAGAGTTGTCTGATTTCTTCCAGGCTTTTTCCCAGCAGTCGATCCCGGTCGGGAAAATCTGATACCAGCAGGTGCTGGCAGCGGGAGTACTCCTGTTCCAGTTTTACCTGGCTCTTACCATCGATTACTTCCTTTTCTGTTTCGACTCCCATAAGAGTTTTATTCTGACCCGGAACCGGCTTGTTTACAGGTTGAGTAGGAGCCAGCATATATCCCAGGCCGAAGCTTATCATTAGAGCAGCCAGCATAATGATATACAGGCCATATTTCCTCATAATATCACCTCTTGCCGGTATTATTGCCATTTTTTCTCAATATATACCTCGCTAGGGCTTAATATTAGGCGGATCTGACCCCTAGTTTCCCGCAAAGCTAAAAGATTCTCATATTGCTCGCTGTTTCGAAATCATGAGGCTTCAAACGAAAATACCTAATCCTGATCTAATGTTTTTACGGAAAAAGTAGCCA
>JAAYNQ010000026.1 GCA_012520725.1 Syntrophomonadaceae bacterium
AGGATACCTCATCGGTGGCCTTGAATCCAATTATCAAATTCACCACCTTGTTCGGCCTGCTGGCTATGGAGATAGCTATTTCACCCTTATTCCGTGAAGTAGCGCCCACGGTTGGGTTAGTATTCCTGTTCATTGCCCTCTTTTTCGTATGGCGCAGCTTTTTTGGCATGAAGATACCTGTGGAATAGGGTAGCAATCCAAAAACGATTTAGAGGATAAACCTGGAAGAATAGAATCAATTCCTGAGCAAAATGGGCCTAGGTAAGTTTTCCTAGCCCATTTTCTATTGTGCGCCAGGCATTGGTGCAGTCTAAGGGGTGAAAGTCCCTGCTGCAGCTTGAGAGTGCCAGGGGCATAGCCAAAGCAGGTAGGGGGAGTTCTTTTCCCTGATTTGCATCAGCCTTACCCATTCCTATTTAATAAGGTTGAAAGAGGGACAGGTATGCTTGACTTAACTGAATCGGACTTGGAGAGTCAGGAAGCCCGGCAGACTATTTAAATTTGGGTCTAAAACCCTTATACTTCTATATTAAGGTGCAGGCTGCAAATGATCCCTATTGCTTGTTATAGCTTGATGGTGAACTTTTAGGCATTCCGCCTGAGTCCCCCGCTATATCACTTTCTTAGTCAAGGTTTTCCCAATGGGGCAAGTAGACCTTAATTGGGGTTGTGGAGGAAGCAGGGGCTTTGAACAAGCATTTTACTGGCAGTAGGAAGGACGAGATTAAGTAGCAGTAATGGAGGTAATTGTATGAGCAATATTATTTGTGAGACTCGTGGCCATGTTTTGTTGATTGGCTTAAACCGACCGGAAAAACGCAATGCAGTGACCCCTGATATGTATTATGATATGGCCTTGGCCTGGGGGGAATTGGATCGCAATCCCAAGTTGCGCTGCGGTTTGCTCTATGCAGTGGGAGATCATTTTACGGCCGGCTTGGACCTGCCTCTATGGACGGATATTTTTAAAACCGGCACCGGCAAAGGGATGACTCCGGATATGCTAGATCCTTATGGGGTGAATGAAGACAAACGTTGCAGCAAACCGGTAGTAATGGCCTGTCAGGGGGTATGCTACACTTGCGGGGTGGAGATGTTGCTGGCTTGTGATGTGAGAGTAGCGGCCTGGAATTTGCGTTTGGCTCAATTGGAGGTTAAACGGGGAATATTTTCTATAGGAGGATCCACGGTCCGTTTATATCAAGAAATCGGTTGGGGTAATGCCATGAAATTCTTGTTGACCGGTGAGGAGATGAGTGGTCCGGAAGCTTATCGAATGGGTTTGGTACAGGAACTGGTAGAACCTGGTAAGCAATTCGATAGAGCTCTGGAAATAGCTGAAAAGATAGCCCAAGCTGCTCCTTTGGGAGTTCAGGCCAGCCTGGCTTCAGCCCGTAAGGCTCGCATTTATGGTGATAAAGCAGCCATGAAGACCCTCTTGGATGAAATAAAGCCTCTTATGGCCAGCAAAGATGCTGAGGAAGGACTGCGGGCCTTTATAGAACGCCGGGAGCCCCATTTCACTGGTGAATAAATCAGGTTTAAAGGAGGGGTTCGACAATTCCATGTCCCTTAAAAAGATGTTTAAGCCCTGTAAGACTGGGTAATTTATCACCGGATCCAGCCCCGCCGGTGATCCATAGTATGACCATGGTCCGCGCAGGGGCGGCTAAAACCGCCCCTGCAGTTAGGGAAAGAGAGATTTCAACCCTTCTTTTTACTTCATTATTCCTCAAGCAGGGGGAAAAAAACGCTATAGCCTTTCCCCTCAATTCCTTACCAGGCTCAACCGCTGCGCAAGCCCTGCAGCAATTGTTTGGATTTATCTTGCAGGGCCAGGATACCCAGGCAGAGAAACAATATAATCAGGGCTACCAGGGTCCGATCTCCTGGTATCAAGGTCAGGCGCAGGTAATCTACAAAGAGGAAGTGCATCAGATAGATACCAAAGGTTCTCTGTCCTACATAGACCAGGAACTTTTCACCCCAGCGATTAGGCTTGCTGTAATAGATGGCCAGAAATAGAGTGACCCCAATTGCCATAGGGAATAGAGCTACCTTGTTAAACAGATATCCTACGGTATTGTTTAAATAAGGTTCAATCAAGCCGATCGCTGCCAGGGCCAAGGCCCCGTAGGCAAAAGCCCGGGCATGCTCTGTAATATATTCCCTGATCTTGGGATATTCTGCCAGAAGCATGCCTATGGCCAGGAAACCCCACCATTTAGGAGGCATAGGCCAAGGCCAACTGATCCAATGGATATGATAGGTCTTGGAAATTTCCAGCATGAAGTTAACATAAAGATTGCTTAAGATCATGAAAATCAAAATATATCTTCGCCATAATTGGGGCAGGAAATATAAAAGGGGGACGAAAATGGCGAAGACTATGTAGTAGAACATAAAATAAAGGTGCAGAGCAGTTTTACCCAGTATTAGATCCAGCCAGGTAAAGGTTTTTCCTATTGTATAGTAATAGAATCCTCCATAAAAAAGAGCCCAGATAAGGTAGGGAATATAGGATTTCTTTATCTTTTTCCAGCTGGACTTAAACCAGTTTTTATAGGAAGGACTATACATAAAATAACCCTGAACCATAAAGAACATGGGAACACACCACATGGCCAGTTCGCGTATAAAAATAGCCAGGGGATCTTTCCCTCCCCGGTAGACATGGCTGAAAATGACTGAAATGATACCCAGACCTTTTAAGACATCGAACATAAGGTTTCTTTCTTAGTCCATCTTGACCCATCCCTTCTGAATTGTGAAGAATAGTACATATCTTAGGGTTAAATACATTGTGCTTTCAAGCAGGAGAATTGTCAAACCATAAATGGGAAAATCTGGTTTAAGAACAGGAAAACCTTTAACAGATACCATTTATTGTAGTATCTATAGGAGGTAATATCTTTCGAAGACAAATAGAACCAAGCCAAAACTTGCCTAAGAAAGTTCGGGGTAAAGCATAAGGCCCCAGGGTCTAAACCATAAAGTTGCACTTCACATGTTACCGGTACCATGAGAGTACTTCAAACCCCCAGGCGTTAGCAGAGCCCAGCGAATACCAAGTCCCCATAACCTTTACTGGCTATTATTCATATAAATAGATATAAACATAATGTGAGGATAGGACGTATGAACAAAAATCCTGTAAAACTGGCTTTGTCACCAGAAGCCATAGAGCATTGGGGCTTAAGCAAGGGAGAAAAGCTAAGCCTCGCTTTGGGTAAAAAGACAGTCAAAGTTATGATAACCCAGGGAGAGAGCAGTACGGAGCCTGAATATATTTATATCGACCGGGAGTTGGCCAGAGTAATGGGAGTGCCGGAGGGAATAAGATTAAACCTGAAAAAACAAGGGAAGACTTTGCGAATGGGTCCTCTGATTGGGATATTAGCGGGGCGTTACAGTAAAGAGAGAGCTTCGTTTGGCAGTCAAAACAGTTTTTTCCGTAGCTTGCTAGCCAGCCTCAGGGACTTAAATGGGATCGGCTTTATATTTTGTCCCTCTGATATTAATAGTGAACGAAAATCGATTTATGGATACTATATAATGGGAAAAACCGATGAGCGCTGGAAACGCATGCGTTTTCCCTTTCCAGACGTTTGCTACAATCGTCATGCTAGTGATGGGAGCAGCCCAGGCTCCTATCACAGTATAACTCTTTTAACCCGTCATGGAGTAAAAAGCTTCAACAGTTCCATCGGTAGCAAATGGGCAGTTCATAAGCTCCTCTTATCCCATCGTGATATTGCTCCCCATTTGCCTGAGACTCACTTGTTGAATTCCGGTAAAGTTTTGCTTTCCATGATAAAAAAACACCATGAAGTTTATCTGAAGCCGCCCAGCGGCTGTAAAGGCCGGGGCATTATGAGGGTAAGCCGAAAAAAAGGGGCTTATTTGCTAAAAACCTACCAAAGCAATAGCTATTTGTGTCGCAGCGCCCAGGAAGTTCTACAGAAAACCAGGGGCAGGATGAATTGCACTATGCCCATTGTGCAGCAGAGTATCAGATTACCCGGGAATGGGAAGCATATAGATTTCAGAGTCCTGGTGCAAAAAGACCGCTTCAACCAATGGAGTCTAACCGGGATTGCCGCCCGGATAGGAGTTGATGGACAAATAACTACCAATCTCCATGCCGGAGGCAAAGCCCAGGACGCACAAACTAGCCTGTTGGATCGGGGATTCACTCCGGAGCAAATCGTTTCCATCAATAATAAACTGGAAGAATTAGCTTTGAAAATTGCAGTAATAATTGATAGTAAGTACCGGACTCTGGGGGAACTGGGCTTGGATTTTCTGGTGGATAAGAAGGGAAAGGTATGGTTTTTGGAAGCCAATCCCAGACCAGGACGACGCTCCTTCAAGGATATCAGTGCGGAGTTACGTCGCATAGCAGTATCCCGGCCTATGGAATATGCCTGTTTCCTGGCCGGCTTTTGACCGCCAGGCTTTAGCTAAGAAGATTAAAATGCCTTTATGTGCTGGGCGGGATTAGATCACCAAGGAGGCCATGTTTCCCTGGCCCTCTGCTTGGGACCAGGGAATAATATGCAATAATATGGGGAAATTATGTATGTTTCAACTTCCACCCGGGCCTAGTAAGGATATTTCACTGCCTGGATGGCGGGCGACCGCAGGTCAGTTATTTACGAAGAATGTTGTTGGCTGCAAGCAGCATGTAATTAGCAAAACGGATAGGAGGTATGGGGTGCGAGAGAAAAACTATCCTGACCCGGATAAGAAGATAATTTTTAATCAGGATTGGCTGAGATTTTTCGGAAAGAAGAAAAGGAAGCTGGATATTAAAGAACCTGAACATCGGGATTAGCTTAAAGCTAGAGAGTGGATCATACACTGGTCCACTCTCTAGCTGCTGTGTCGGCTCTTATACTTTAGGGGCTTTTCAAGTGATGTTTCCGCCGGATAAAACCCTCCCATTAGTGCCGGCTCTTATGCTTTAGGGCTTTTCCCAGGCAAAAGAATTCAATTAGGCAAATCTACTTGACGGCTTAACCCGGCATACCTTAACATTAAGGTACTATAATATTAATATAAGAGAGCTTGGTGATAAAATATGGGTTTTAAGCATTTTGTACTGGGTTATTTTGTGGATAATGCTGCCCATGGCTATGAACTAATAAAAAAATGCTTTATGGATTTTTTCCCAGTAGGTCCAGAAATTAATCAAGGTCGATTGTATACTACCCTAAATAAACTGGAAAAAGAGAGCCTAATTGAGAGAAAAACCAAAATCCAGGAAGATCTGCCAGACCAGAAGATAATATATATCACCCCTCAAGGCCGGAAGGAATTCAATCAGTGGCTGGATTCAACCATGGATGAGGAGGATAAAGTGAAGTTCGATTTTTTTAAGCAGTATCCATTTCTCAGCAAGGTCAATTATTATAAACATATGCCCCCAGAAAAGGCCTGGCACAAGTTCAAGGAACAATTGGAAATTAGCCAGAACCGGCTCTGCCGCTTTAATGAAGCCCGGGAAGAAATGATTCAGAAACGGGTGGATCATTACCGGATTAGGATTATAGAGTATGGAATAGAAGTAGAAAAAGTCAAGGTGCTTTGGCTGAAAGAGATGATATCTGAGCTGGACGAAAAACTGGGTTTAGGAGAAAACGCAAGCAATAAGTAGAGAGATTTTAGGTCAGGGGAGGGATTAATCTTGAATGGGATTGAAGAGCTAAAAAACCATATGATAAAAGCTGATTATATATGCAATGAGAAAACCGCTACCGTATTATATCTGGCCGAAGCCCTGCAAAAACCGGTTCTGGTGGAAGGGCCGGCCGGGGTAGGTAAAACCGCCATAGCCCAGGCTTTCAGCCGTATGAAAGGGATTCCTTTGATTAGGCTGCAATGCTATGAAGGTATAGATGAATCCAAAGCCCTTTACGAATGGAATTACAAGCGGCAGCTCTTGCATATACAGGCAGCCGTTAATCAAGGCCAGGACAGCCGGCAAGTGGAAGAAGAAATTTTTTCAGAAAGCTTCTTACTCAGCCGCCCTCTATTGAACAGCATCATATCCGATACCCCAACTGTGCTCTTGATTGATGAAATAGACAAAGTGGACTTTGAATTCGAGGCTCTCTTGCTGGAATTGCTATCCGAATTTCAGATTACTATCCCTGAACTGGGCACCATTAAATGCAGGCATATACCTTATGTTTTTCTAACCTCAAATGCTTCCCGGGAATTATCCGAAGCCTTGAAAAGGCGTTGCCTTTACCTGTACCTGGATTTTCCTTCCCGGGAAATGGAAGAGCAGATATTACTGTTAAAAGTGCCTGATTTAAGCCAGCAATTGGCTGAAAAGGTGGCCAGTGTAATGCGCCGTATTAGAGGAGTGGAGATGAGAAAACTGCCCAGCATTGCCGAGAGCATAGATTGGGCTGCTTCATTAGTCTGGCTGGGTAAAGATGATGTGGATGTGGATACACTATTACAAACCATTAATACCCTGGTCAAGCACCAGGAAGATCTGGAGAAATTAGAAAGAATGCTGTATAGCAGGCAGGACTTGGAATTTCGTTAAAAACGGGGAGGGTGCATATGACAGTACTACATAAGCTACAGGGCTTTTTTGAAGAACTGCGCCTGAATGGAGTTCCCATAACCCCCAGCAATGCAATGGATTGTTGTCAGGCGGTGCTGCAGATTGACTGGACCCGGGAAGACTACTTCTACTCAGCTCTGTATAGTACACTGCTTAAAGATTTTGCCTACCAGGAGATCTTTGATCAGGTATTCCAAGACTATTTTACCTTTCCCAGTTCCCAAGATCCGACTCCAGAAAAACGCCATCCCATAATATACCGGCAATTGGATGCAATTGAGCAGGTATCTATCAGCGGCGGCCAGATGGCTATGGGGAGTTCTCAAAGCCAGGGGAGAGCGGCTGATTCTCCAGGAGGGAGTAAAAACCCGCTGGATCAAGATTTCCGCCTGGACAGTATGGCTGAGATTCACAAGCTTGAAGCGGTTTTCCCTGTCATAGCCAGGAGATTGGCAGCCAAAATGGTTCGGAAACGGAATCGCAATAATCTGGCCATGATCGATTTCCGGCGCACCATTCGCAACAGTATGTCCAGCGGCGGAGTACCCATTGACTTATTTACCATAAAAAAAACCCGGGAAAAGCCGGTTATACTTGCCATATGTGATGTATCCGGATCGGTAATGACCTTTAGTTGTTTTTCCCTGGCCCTGATTGCCTCCCTGGAGAGATTTTTTCGTAAAATCGATTCTTTTGCTTTCATCGATGAAATAGATGAAGTAAGCAAGCTGCTCTTATCCGGAAACCCCTTGGATTTACGCAAGCATGTGCTAAGGCATGCACGAGTAGTAGGTGCCAGCGGATATACTGACTATGGGGTATCATTTAAGGCTTTTCACCAGCGCTATCGTAGCTATTTAAGCCATAAAACCACGGTGCTTGTTTTTGGTGATGCCCGCAACAATTGGTTTAATGATGAAAGCTGGGTTTTGCAGGAAATGAAGAAGAATGTTCGCAAAATATATTGGTTTAACCCTGAACCTAGACGAAATTGGGGCTTGGGCGACAGCCGGATATTTGAATACCAAAAATACTGCACCCAGGTTTTTGAATGTTCTACTCTAATGCAATTAGAAAAGGCCATAAGCCAGTTATAAATTACATATACTAGGGAGGAGTATATTATGGATAAGAAAATGGGGAGTGAGCTGCCGACCAGGCTTTACCAGTTTTTTAAAGAAAATACTATGACCGGCGTAGCGTCTACCGTAGATGAGGATGGCTTTCCCCGCGGGGCTCCTATTTCCATGTTTTATGCGGTGGATGAAAAAACCATCTTGATGGGCGTACAGAATGGCTCAGCTACTTTCCGTAATGCCCGTCGCCATGGACTTATAGCCCTCACTTTTATCAGCGGGGAAGACAGTGTCTTTACTATTCAAGCTGAGGTGAAGGTTTTTAAAGAGAAGATGGAGAACAGTAAATATATTGGAATATTGTGTTTAGAGATTAAAAATCTTAAAAGCAATGTAGCCGACGATGTAGAAGTGAAAGAAGGCCTTAAGTTGGCCTTTCGTTCCCAGCGCTGGAAGGATTTTGTGGACCGAATACTGGCCGAACTCCGCAGTTACCAACGTGGCCCCAACGGTGATTTGATTCAAGGGGAGCCCACCGGCCAGGGGTGAATCGTTTAGTAGTTCAGGTCGGCTCAGGTATTCCCTTCCGTAAACCTACCATTTTGACCACTAAACAATAGGGAGAGATTCTAATGCCAGGCTTGGACAGGGTTAATAGCCCTTTGTTTGCCGCCGTAAATGCATTGATACCTATCGGGGAATTAAAGAATTTGAAGCATTATTTGAACAAATTTAATTACCCGGAAACCGCAGCCTATATTCAATCATCAGGTAAAGAGCTATCCAATTTTTATTTTAAAAGGGATGATCCCTGGGCCTATTTTTGTTATTATCGTGATTATACCTGGGTGGATATCCCCATTTTTACCCGGGAAGGCTTTGAGTCATTCCAGATGCTGGAACTAATCGATTTTGAGCAAGGCCGGATCAATAAATGTCTCAAGGGCAAGGATTTTAAAACTCTATTCTATATTATAGATAATAGAATCGCAATATTGGCTTATGAAGAACTCTTTGATTCCATACCGGATGAGGATAAATATGAAACCTTCTGGTTTATCTATTCTCGCTGCGGCTTGGCTTTGAAGGATTTTCCGAAGGAGTATATCAAAAAGATAGAGGGGTATAGGCCCCGGCCTTTGGATTTGCCTCCGGGTGATACTTTGGAGATATACCGGGGCCAGCCTGAAGCCAGACCTACTTCCATTCACAAAGAGCATTCTTGGACCCTGGATATAAATACGGCTATACGCTTTGCTGTGCAGCAAGAAGGTCAGGCCCAGGTCTATAAGGCTTCAATTGATAGAAGGGATGTTATCGCCTTTATAAAACGTAAAAACGAAAAGGAAATAGTGGTTTATCCGGAGTGTTTGCAGGAGATTGAAAGGGTTCAGCTCTTTGGTCTGGCTGATCTCAAGTCTCAATTTAACCCCCGGGAAATCCTGGAGCCCTACCAGTTTTATCTTGGACAATTGAGAAAAGAGTATTTTTACCGGCCCCAGGGTATCCATGGCCTCATGCATACCCGGCGAGTACTCTTGCTGAATATAATTATCGGCCTCTTGCAGGGCTGTTCAGAAAAGCAGTTAAATATATTGTGCACTGCTGCTTTGTATCATGATATAGGACGTATTAATGATAATGTAGACCCTCAGCACGGTAGGGAAAGTTTCCGTAAAGCCGAAGACTTGGGAGTGTTAACCGGACTAGACTCATCAGAGGGTCAAATACTCAAGTATATTATTGAAAACCACTGCATCAGCGATAGGCAAGCCCGGGA
>JAAYNQ010000203.1 GCA_012520725.1 Syntrophomonadaceae bacterium
AGGTGGGAAAAGAGACTGCTGTTGCTGCTCTGATACAGTCCCGGCAGGATTTTAACTTTTACCCGGCTCTGTTTACAGATATCCACTATCTCCCGGATGGTAGCCCCAGCCACAGAAGGCATGGCAATTATCACTTCATCTATGGCCAGCTCCCGCACCAGACGGGGAATATCCTTTCTGGTCCCTAAAACCCGAATTCCATACAGGATGTTCCTCTGTTTGGAAGCTTCGTCATCTACAAAGCCCAAGGCTTTTAAACCCAGGTGCCGGTTCTTGTCGATCTCCCGGGCCAGCATGGCCCCGGCATCTCCAGCTCCCACTATCAACACTTTCTTAAGGCTGCCGGAATCCGACTTTATATAAAGATCCCGGAATAGGCGCCAGGAGAGGCGGGAAGCCCCCACGAAAAGAATGATCATAAGCCAGGCCAATATGTATACACTGCGGGGCAGACCATCAAGATCCAGGGCATATATCAAGAGCCAGACCAAAGCCATGCTATAGGTGCTGGCCCGCATTATGGCCAGCATTTCCTTGATACTGGCATATTCCCAGATGCGCTGGTATAGTTTAAGAGCGATGAAAAACATGATGGTAACGAAGGTTAGTAAGAGCATGATGATGGGGGACGATTCCAGGTACTGCAGGGGTATCTGCCCATCAAAGCGAAGTGCCAGAGCGAAATATACCGCTAAGTTGATCAAGACCGCATCTATTAAAACCAGCATGGTATTCCGGCTCTTTAAATTCAAGTAAACTCCACCTCAATTCGACTGGAATCAGAGCATATTAATCCTGGCTTCTTATATTGTAAAAAGCCTGGAACAAGATCTGAATGAATAACCTCTAATAGTTATTTATAGCACTGCAGCTAGTTTTTAACAATGTCGAAGGTTAAAAAAATTTAGGGTTTATCTGGAAGCAAAGCTTTTTTTAGCCATATTTGCTGGCCTAAGCTCAGTTTTTCAGAATATTTCAGGGTCCTGGTCCTAATGGACTATTTTTTCCGGGCTGATCCTTCTCCATAGCCGTAATAATAATAGGAACCATAGTTATAATAGTAATTGTTGCGCTTCACTTCCACCTGGTTTAATACCACCCCGATCAGATTGGCCCCGGCCCGACTTAGCTGTTCCTTGGCCTGTCTGGCGGCATCGATGCGGCTGTGGCCGGACCACAATACCAGTATTACTCCATCCACCTGCCCGGCCAGTATGGAGGCATCGGCTACGGCCAGTACCGGAGGACCGTCTACCAGTATATAGTCGTATTCTTCCTGCAATCTCCCCCATAGGGCCCGGGTGGATTCGGAATTGAGTATTTCAGCCGGGTTAGGGGGAATAGGGCCACTGGAGAGCAGGTTTAAATTTTCCACCGCGGTGGCTTGAGCCACCTCTGCTATCTCCAGGTTCTGCATCAAGCAATTGGTCACTCCCCGCTGGTTTGGCAATTTAAATATCTCGTGCTGCATGGGTTTGCGCAGATCGCAGTCTACCAGGATAACCTTATGGCCAGCCTGGGCCAAAACCACAGCCAAATTGGCGATAGTCATGGATTTGCCATCCATGGGGTTGGGACTGCTGAGCAAAATGCTGCGGTATTTCTGGTCTATTTCGGTAAAACCCAAATTGGTCCTCAAGGTGCGATAGGCCTCACTGACCAGTGCTTTGGGTCTTTCATGGGTTATCAGTTCATATTCTCTTTTGCTGTTTTTCTTAGCCATGTCTATCCTCCATAATAGCTGTTCTGACGGCTCTTTTTATTCAACTTGGGGATTACCCCCAGTACCGGCAGTTCCAGCTCCCGCATTACATCATCCGGGGTTTTGATGGTATTATCCAAATACTCCAAGAGAAAGGCTAAAAGGCTGAACACCATTAAGCCTAAAACCAAAGCAATGGCCATGTTGAGCTTTTTGTTGGGTTTTACCGGGTTCTTGGGCACCGCAGCGGCTGATACCACCGAAACAATGGTATCTCCCAGGTCAATGGATTTGGCGATCTGAGTCTCGGTGGCTTTCTGGGCCAGGGTTTCCGAGGTCTGTCTTAAGCGCTCCACTTCCCTTTGCAGCTTTTCCTGTTCCACCCTTTTTTCTGTCAGTTCCGCCTGCAGGGCATTGAGATCACTGTTCATGGAATCCACCAAGCGGCTTAGTCCTTCCACCTCGCCTAATTTCTCAGCCAGCTCAGCCCTTTTCTCGCTGAGTTGGGAAGCCATGGCTACATAAACCGGATTGGACTCCTCGCTTAAGACCATGGTACCTGAGATCTGGTCCCATTTTTGCACCGATATGGTGGAAGGGGTTACTGCCAGTCCGGCTTCCAGTTCCGCTACTCCCGAATTCAAGCGCTGGATTTCCACCTGGCTGCTCTTCAAACGGGAATTGAATGACAGCAGATCCTGGGACTTGCTGTTAAATTCCAGTTCCAGGACTGCTACTCCCCGGGGTTTCTTCTCATATTCCTGCAGGGCTTTGATGGCCTCCTGCAGCTCTTTATCGGTCTTCTCCTTCTGGCTTTCCAGGAAGCTCACCGAACGGCTCATCTGATCCTGATTGTGTTCGGTCATGTACTGCACATACTCTTCGGTCAATATATTGGTCATTTTGGTGGCCACATAAGGATCGCCACTGGTAACCTTGACTTGGATCAGGTTGGTGTCTTTTACCGCACTGGCATCTATATTGCCATATATACCGGTACTGGATCCGTTTTCTTTCTGCATCCTTTTGATAACCCGTTCCTTTAAAGCAGGGCTGGTGATCTGTCCGATATAGGTGTTCATGGTCCAAACCGGCAGGGTGGAGACTGAACTCACTACCCCTTCCAGGCCATCCTGCTGGGTCTGAGGGTTCCCTAATCTTTCCGTGGCCTTGGTCACCATCAGAAGGGATTGGGCTTCATATACCGGGGGCAAAACAAAATAACTGAGCAGGGCTGCAGTTATTACACATAATATGGTACCCGCCAGTATCATACGGCTCCATTTTTTAAATATTTCGATAAGTTGTCTTAAATCTATTTCCAATTCTTCTTCCGAACCATTATTCGGTCTGCCCGGTTCAGTCAAGTGATTTCCCTCCAATGATTGTTATTTGAAAGTTATAGAAAAACCCTGGATCGGTTTTTGCTATTGTTCAAACTGAACGTTATAATCTATATTCGACTCTCCTGACAATATATCCTTTACCCGAGCCAGGATATTTTACATTTATTGTGCAATTTGCATATTTTGTCAATTAAAGCCAGCTTTCGGCTTAGATTCTTGCCTGCTTCCACCTCTTCCTCAGCCGTTTCCATAAGGGTTTTTCCACTAAGGGCGGAGTTACAAGCTCCCGGCCCTGGCAGATGCGCCGGGGGTTTTCCTGTACCAGAATCCGGCTACTATCATCTCCGAAAGACTCACTCAGCATCTGCCGGCAGGCCTTTAAACGAGGGGTCCGCCCGGATGGGGAATGGGCATCGGAAGCTACAATATGAATCAAGCCCTTTATTAGCAGCTCTCTGCTGATTTTTTTAGCCTGGGACCCGAAGAGGCCCATGATGGAGCCGGTGGTTAACTGGGCTGCCATACCCCGCCGGATAAAGGCGGATAGTTGAGCCGGCTCCCGGCCCAAAACCATGTTGCGCTCCGGGTGGGCTATGATAGGTGTAACCCCGGCCAATTGTATTTGATAGAGAACATCGGCAGTAAACTCTGGTAAAAAGGTATCCGGCAGTTCTACCAGGAGATAGCGCCCGGAATCATTTAAGGTCAGCAGTTCTCCCCGCTTCAGCTTCTCAGCCAAATCCGCTTCCAGACGGTATTCGGCTCCCGGCCCTATGGACAGGGGGATCCCCTCCTCCTCCAACCGACTATTGAGCCGGCTGACTGCGGCCAGGATCTCTTCTTTGCTGTTGTCATACAGCCCCCGGATAACGTGGGGGGTGGCTATTATATAAGTGATCCCATCTTCTGCCGCTACCTGGGCCATCTGCAGGGATTCCTCCCAGTTTTTGGCTCCATCATCCAGTCCGGGCAGGATATGGGTGTGGATGTCAATCATCTTTTGTCCTTTCGTTCCAAGGGTTTTGTTTTTTGGGTGCTGTGAGGCGAAAGATAAAGTTTGCCCCTATTCGGGCAAGTAGTATGATTAGCACCTCCGCCTGAAGCTAAAAACAAAATTCGCTCCTATTCGGCAAGGCTCCTGGCTCCAGGATAATACCAGGATCTACATAGACTCACCTAAAGCACCGGGTTTGGAACCATAAATCAAATTTCAGACAAATTGATTATACTCCATTGGGAGATAAAAGTGGGGAATTTTTTGGCTATTTTTCGGGAGGAAATTCATGGTATGCTACCACAAACCCTAATATCTACTAGTGCAATGGTCTTAAATTGAGCCTAAATTAAGTGTATAGTTATACAGCGCTTTTCCCAGTATAATTAGTATTAATAGTAATTCCTGCCCGGGGAGGTATTCTTATGCTGTCCCGAAACAAGATCATCTTTATAATAGCCATTATACTAGTTAATACTGCTTTAGCCCTAGGATTGTATTCCAACTGCCACATGGATAATATGCTGAATGAGGTAGATACAGCCGGGGTAGTGCAGGCAATGGCCTACAGGGAGAATAATATGGGGCAGGAGCAGGAGTATGAACGCCTTACGCAAGCCGAGGGTTCACGTTGGAACCACAACTGGCAAAACTTCGTCATTTGGATGCAGGATATACTTCCCTTTCTGAGAGAGAATAATAAATCATCTGATGAGGCCCTGGTGGCGGAGCGCATTATGGCAAAGATCGGGCAGCCGGTGTCCAAAGATGACCTGCTTAAGGGTGCAACTATCATTATGAATAAACTGGATGAAGAGGAGATAAGGTTCATCTATAAGGTGGCTTGTAATGAAGAACCCACCCCGGAAGAAATGCAGGAGGTGCGCCGAATATTGCTGAGCAAACTGTCTCCGGAGGATATTGATACCCTCAAGGCTTTGGGGGCCAAATACGGCAAAAAGCTGCGGATTCTGGATCCCTAGGTGCCGATGTAGGAGCGAGTTGTTGTGGCCGGGCTAGCGCAAGCCCAGAATAACACCGCGACCCGTATGGGTGACCTGCGGTCGCCGACCATGGCACGTTCGGTTACCTCTGTTTGTTAGCGTATATGCGTATGTGTATATGTTAGGGCGACCTGCGCTCGCCAGCCAGTTCATCCACCGGAATATCGTAGCAAACACGGCGTCGGCTACAAATAATGTATATTGGGCATTATACCGCGGGCCGTCGAAGACAGCCCCTACAATTTTCGGGGCCTCCCCACACATACTTGCCAGACATCCATATTCAAGGTACGAGTTTGGATGTCCCAGGTTATATAACAGAGGGAATAAACCGCTGGATATTCATATTCACGGTGCGAGTCTGTAGGGGCTAGCTACGCTCGCCCGCCATAGCGCGTTCGGTTACCTCTGTTTGTTAGCGTATATGCGTATGTGTATATGTTGGGGCGACCTGCGATCGCCCGTCTTGGTATGCATCATATATGTTGACAAGATTTGATAGGGCTTAATATAATTGGATTAGGATATTGGGAATTTTTAGTTATCACTAGGCTCGAATGGAGGTCGGTTTTATCAGGAAAATAATAATCTAGCCTACGGCTAGCTGTTGAAATTAGTGGCCATTACGGGAGGTAGTGGCCTTTATTCTTAGCTAATAATACTGGGGGTGGGCAGTATGCCAGATGAAGTTTCGGAAAAGAGCGGGTTGAAAAAGCTGGGGCATGGAATCGGCCTGGCCATCTGTGTTTTCTTAAGCTTAATAATAATCATCAATGTGACCATGATCGTCAAGTCCTATCTCCATGCGGACAAGGTGCCGGATTTCATGGGCTATAAACCTTTTATAGTCCTGTCCGGATCCATGGAGCCGACTATATTGACCGGGGATATAGTCTTGACCAAGACTATTGCGGCAGAGGATATTGCCGAGAATGATATCATTACCTTCCGGGTGGACCAGGATGTAGCTGTTACCCATAGGGTCACTGAAGTGGTGAAAGAGGATGGCAAGATAAGCTTCCTGACCAAGGGGGATGCCAATGTGGGTGCTGATGCAGTTGCAGTGACACCGGAGATGCTGGAGGGCAAATACCTGGGACGGGTAGGAGGCCTGGGGCACCTGGCCATATTCCTGCAGACTCCCATGGGGCTGTTGCTCTTTGTGGTCACTCCCCTCTGTTTGTTCATCCTTTACGATATGCTGGTGCGCCGGAGGGGTAAAATGAACAGCCGGGAGGCAGAACTGGAAGCCGAGTTGGCAGCCTTGAGAGCGGCCCAGGGAGATAATAAGGAGTCTAAAGCAGCGGTTACAGATGATACCGGGGCTATGACTATAAATAGTTCGACCAAGGGGAGAACTCCTACCGGGGAGGTGAGTTCGTAACAACCAGTCGAGCGTTGGGAAAGCATCTTATAAGTATAAAAAAGGAGGAGAGGAATATGAGTAAAGAGAAGAACAAAAACACTTTTAGAGTTGCAGCATTGCTGCTGGTAGCCTGCTTGATTTCCAGTGTAATGCTGTC
>JAAYNQ010000027.1 GCA_012520725.1 Syntrophomonadaceae bacterium
AGTTATATAGCTCAAGTGCTGCGGTATTTCCATTCTTTCCTGGCTATAGGGACGATTTTAAGAATATGAATATTCTTTTCCGCAATGATTTGTTTAATCACCGGAAGATCATCTTCATCCACCATCAAGGAAATACCGCAGCTCTTACTGGCCTCTCGCGGGGTTGGAGAAATCCTGGCTTTGATGTGTCGTTCGTTAAGCTCCTTCTTAAGGCGCAACCCCATTTCATGATTGGGGAATAGCACATACCAATCATAGCTATTACTATCCAGCTCCAAAACCTACTTCCTCAGCATCTCCAGAAAAGCTTCTATTCTGGTCCGCAGTTGTTCAAAATCCTGCTCGCTGTAATCCGTTTCAATATGCATTATGGGTATATTATGCTCAGTCATAAGCTGTTTGACCAGGTAACTTTCAGTAGAATAAAGGTTGCAGAACTGCAGATTGGTATCAATAATTCCATCTACCTGGTATTCATCAGCCAGACGGACTATATCGTCTATCCGGGCAGTATTCGGAGTGAAACACGCACAATTAGTCTTCATATACCTTTGGGCCAGGGCTCGAATCTGCTCATCCAAAGTACTTGCCGACTCATCCACCAGATTCTCGAAATAGCGGGTACCGGTACATGACTCTTCTGTCACCACTGCTGCACCAAGACTCTCTATAATATGATGCAGCTTCCAATTGGGTATAGCCATTGGCGTGCCACTTATCATGATACGCAGGGCATTATCCGGAAAAACACCGATTCCTTTATCTATCCGTTCCTCCAGTTCGTCGGCCAGTTTGTTGGCCATCTGGGCCGCCCGCCCCGGATCATCGTAAAAGTTGATCTGGGTAAGCAGGAGAGCGTCTTTGCCGCTGATGGGCACCGGTGAGGCTTTTCTTGCATTGTAAACCCGCTGTATAGCCCGGCGCTTGTTGTTTATCAGTTTTATGGCCTCTCCCAGAGCCTCAGCAGTAATCTTATTGCCGGTAACTTCCTCCACAACTTTGATGAAATCCCTTATTTCCGCTTCAAAGGCCTCTATATCCCGTTCCCGTTTCATCTGTGGGATGTCGATAATATGGAAAGGTACTTCCCTGGCCAGTATCTCCCAGGCTTTCTTCTTGCCATCACAGGTATTCTCACCCACGTACATGTCTGGAATCATAAAGAAGGGACAAGTTTTATCCAGTCTTGCACCTACAGAAGCTTTTATAAGCGGACAGGTATTGGCCGGCAGGACTTTTTCTCCGCCGGGTACCCAGAACTGCGATCCCCCGCAAAGCCCGGCTGCTATTGCACCGGCGGCAAAGACTACCTCATCCGGGACAAATACACAGAAGGTCCCGAATACCTTTCCGCCCTCTTTTTGGTGTTGAAGCATTTCGGCCGGTCTGACCCCATGTATCTCGGATACCACAAAATCGTAAAAGTCCATGCCCTGGGGACGATCTTGCTGGCTAAGGTAAATTCCTCCAAAAGCCTCAGGCAAAACCTCACACAGAAGATCATGTTTTTCCAGGTCCATACCCAGAGTAGACCACATTTCTCGATAATCAGCCATTTACAATTCCTCCTCTTCCATACTGAATATTGATTCACTAAAGCCACTTTCTGGGGTTATCTTATTTCCATCTCCGTCTAAGGGCTTTCCAAGGCTAATGAAGCTGCGCCAAGTGCAACCATGTACAATTGCTATCATTTATTTCAGCTATCCTTCTTCTTGCCAATTAAGATTCTTCAAGTCCTAATCACTCTCAACCCCAGGTAAAAAAAAAGCGATTCTGATTAAGGCTTTTCATACTTGCGGGATATTACTCAGCCTCTTATCATTACTTTTAGTTATGTAATATATGCATTATTGTGATGTTGTAATTGTAGATTAAAATGTATTCTTCGTCAATGCCCAGCACTTTTTACCTGCTTTGGGGTTGTTTGTTACACACTAGATTGGGGAAAGGGGATTAGCTTTGAGTAGATTTCTACTGATCTTTAGATTATGGAACGCTTTACAGACACTTCCATATTCACGTATACTGGCGACATAAAGCTTTTTCGACTCAAGTGTTTTCCCGTTATAGACGATGTATTTATATAAGCAATACTTCGGAAAGAAGGTGCATCGCTACGAAAAAGCCCAAAACCCTCAAGCGCGAGCGAGTCAACCGCGCTTTGGAGAGTATCTTTGATTATCCAATGACCATTGTGGAGGCTCCCATCGGTTACGGGAAAACCACGGCAGTACGTGAATTTCTTGCCTTAAAAGGCACTCCCGTCATATGGACTTCCTTTTTATCCGAAGATGACACGGCGCCGTGGTTTTGGGAAAGGTTTGCGGCCGAAATCGGTAAATTTGACCAGGCGGCGGCGATCAGGTTCCAAAAGCTCGGTGTTCCTTCCGATACACCACAGACCGCAGCGGCTATCTCCATCCTCAACGAGATGGATTATAAACCCAATACTGTTCTTGACATCGATGATTTCCACCTTGCCAGAAGCATGCGGGTAACCGCGCTTTTCAGGCGCTTTGTAATGGAAATGCCGGACGATTTTCACATTGTCATCTTGACCCGCGATACGACAAATCTAGATATCACCGAACTTTTCGTAAAAGGGCTGTGCAATGTCGTGCCGCAAAATACCCTGCGCTTTACCGACAGTGAGATTCGGGACTATTGCGCCCTGATGGGCTTCACAGCCAGCGAGAGCGAGATAAGAAAAGTCACCGATTACACGGGCGGCTGGATTTCACTGGTTTATCTGATCATGCTCGGAATGAAACAGGGTATCCCCCTGGACCGAAATGTTGCTATCAACGAGTTGGTGGAAAAGGTGCTCTATAACGCATACGACGAGCACATCCAAGGGTTTTTACTGCGTCTCTCCGTGATGGACAGCTTCACGGTGGAACAGGCTGTGTTTGTAACCCAGGAAGAAGAATCAGAGGAGACCCTCAAAAAGTTACGTCGGGAAAACGCATTTGTTACCTTCGACGAGGCAGCAGGGGTCTATAAGATCCACGCCGTGCTGCTGGATTTCCTGCGGGGCAAACAGAAGGATGCCGAAAAATGTGCCATGCTCTACCGGCGGCTTGGTGAATGGCACCTGGCGCAAAGGGAATATAGAACCGCATACGGCTATCTCTGCCGCGCGGGTGAGACGGAGCGCGTCCTGGCGCTGCTGGACAAAGAGGATACCATCACCAGTGATTCCGCCACTTTTGACGGCGTTTTAGACCTATTCGCCGCATTGCCCCGGGAGATGCTTTTTAAGTATCCTCTTGCATATTTGCAGTACATCGCCATCACTTTGACCAACGGCGATCTCGACGCTTTTCAGGATGGCGTTAAGCGCTTAAATGAGCTGCAGGAAGCTTGCGAGCGGGCGGTAGAACCTGTCCCGCACGGCAGAGACCGCGTTCTCGCAGAACTTTATCTTACCCGTATTTTTGCCGTGTTCAATGACGCCAGGGAAATGGCCGCTTGCATAAAGGAAGCACAGCGCCTGCTTAACGGGGATATTTCCTACCTGCAAAAGCGGGAGGCTGAGTTCACTTTGGGCTCTCCCCATTTTCTCTATACCTGTTACAGGGAACCGGGCAGCCTCAAAGAGCTCACGGAGATCATGGCATCGGATTTTCCGATTTTTGCCAAACTGGCCGACGGTTGTGGCACTGGCTGCGACTATGTAGCTCGGGCCGAATACGCCCTGGAGACCGGCGACTGGCAGGCGGCGGAGCTCAATGCCTTCAAAGCCATTTACAAAGCCCAGACCAAGGAACAGGTCGGTCTTATCATCTGCGCTTATCATGCTTTGATCAGGCTGTATCTCTATCAGGGGAAAGTCGATGAAGCATTGGAGTTTCTGCGGCAGCTCAGGCAGGAGGTGACGCGAGCCAACAACATCTATTACAACACCGGGCTTGAGATCGTGGAAGGATACGTTTACGGCTGCCTAAACCGCCTCGACAGCATCCCCCTGTGGCTGCAAACCGGAGATATGTCCCCCGCGCACTTTTTTTACCAGGGCCTGGGCTTCAACAATATCGTCTACGGCAAGGCGCTTTTGCTCGCCAAGAATTACATCAAGCTTGAAATACTCACTGATGAATTTGCCTGCTATTTCTCCATCTTCCACAATCAGCTCGGTTTTCTGCACAATCAGATATTAAGGGCAGCGGCAAGATATTACCTTTACGGCATGGAGGCGGGGTGCACCGCTCTGCGGAAAGCCTTTGACATGGCGCGGGAAGATCACATCATCCTGCTCTTCGCCGAGTATGCGCCCGCCGTCATAGACATGGTCAGGCACCTTGCCCATACTGATTCCCGGGACACATACCTAAAGGAGGTGCTTTTCGCCTGCGGGCAGTATATGGAGAGCCTGAAACACTCCTCCCAGAGCACGGTTTCCCTGTCAGCCAGGGAGCTGGAAATTCTCATCCTGGCTGCGGAGGGCCTTAAAAGGGAGGAGATCGCCCAAAGGCTTTATGTTACCCCAGGTACCGTGCAGCCCCATCTGCATAATATCTACCGAAAACTGGAGGTCAGCGGCAGGACAGCAGCGGTGAAAAAGGCCCAAAAACTGAAAATTTTATAATCTTTGTCCAAAATATACCATTCGGTAGATACCGAAAATAAAAATCATCCTCCATAATTAATATGGGGGTTTTTTATTCCCGGGGATGGGAAGTATGCCGCGGTGCCATGGATGGCAGAGAGCGGCGAATGCCCAAATGTACCCCCAATCGGAAGGGGGGGGTTAATTCGATGAATAAAATACTCAAGGTCACGCCCAATGACGATTATACCCTGTTGGTGGAATTTGAGCACGGCAACCAGATCATCTTCAATATGCGCGAAATCATAAAAACCATGCCTTTCAGCAGTCTTAAGGATTTAAGCCGCTTCAAAGACATCAGGCTGGAGGAAAAGGCCATATGCTGGCCGGAGCCGGTCCCGGACAAAAAAAGCATCATGCCCCTGCGCCTGACGGTGGACAACATGCTGTTCACAATAAGGGGTTAAGAAGGAGAAAAGGATAATGCTGTTCACCCTACACGAATAAATTGAAATACAGAAAAAACAAAGAAAGGTGAATACTTATGATGAGAAAAAATTTAGTCTCATTTTTGCTGGCTACGGCCCTGATTATGCAAATAATTGTGGTAATAATACCTGCGACCCCCGCCTATGCAGACGGCTGGGTCGTCACTACCCTTGGTTCGGGCTTCAATGGCCCTTGTGGTGTAGCGGTGGACAGCAGCGGGAATATTTACGTTGCAGACTCTAATAATTATGCCATTAAAAGAATGGACGCAAGCGGGAATAATATTACTACCCTTGGTTCGGGCTTCACTTATCCTCTTGGTATAACGGTGGACAGCAGCAGGAATATTTACGTCGGAGAACCTACCAAAGATGCCATTAAGAGAATGGACGCAAGCGGGAATAATATCACTACCCTTGGTTCGGGCTTCGATCACCCTGAAAGCATTGCGGTGGATAGCAGTGGGAATATTTACGTTGCAGACACTTATAACAATGTCATTAAGAGAATGGACGCAAACGGTAATAATATCACTGAACTTGGTTCAGGCTTTTGGATGCCTTTTGGCGTAACGGTGGACGACAGTGGTAATATTTACGTTGCAGACACTTATAACAATGTCATTAAAAGAATGGACGCAAGCGGTAATAACATCACTACCCTTGGTTCGGGCATCGAGTATCCTTGGGGTGTAGCGGTGGATAGCAGCGGGAATATTTACGTTGCAGACCACGGCAACAATGCCATTAAGAGAATGGATGCAAGCGGGAATAATATCACTACCCTTGCTTCGGGTTTCAATGGTCCTCGTGCTGTAGCGGTGGACAGCAGCGGGAATATTTACGTTGCAGACGAATGGAACCATGCCATTAAGAAAATTTCATGGGCAACCACAGTAAACGCACGGGCACTGGATTCACTGGTAACAGCTCCAGGAACGGGAGCAACGCCAAGCACACCGGCAATAAACCAGGCTCAGTATACCGGAACGGTTGCATGGTATGAATCCGATGGAATAACGGCAGTAACAGGGAACTTTGCAGAATCAACAGTATATGCAGCTAAAGTAACCCTGTCGGCAAAGGCGGGCTATACATTTACTGGTGTAGCACCAAACAGCTTCACCTACATAGGTGCAACAAGCGTAACCAATGCAGCAGATTCGGGAACAGTAACCATCACCTTCCCGGCAACGGCGGATATTACCCCTCCCACCGTCACCGGTGTAACGCCTGATGGCGCAGGCGTTTCTATAAGCGGCAATATTGCGATTACGTTCAGCGAGGCCATGGATAACACAGCGGCTGGCGCAGTGTACCTTTCTGATGATGGTGGGACAACCTATGATCCGGCTCTGACCGGAGGAAGCTGGTCTGCCGGTGATACCGTTTACACTATTCCATACTCAGGTCTTTCCTACAGTACGGCATATACCGTTAAAATCCAAGGTTTCGAGGATGTAGCGGGCCATACGATGGCCACCGACAGCACCCACAGCTTTACGACTTGCGTCGAGCCGATTATCCCCTCTGTATTGCCTGGTACCCTGACTTTTGACAAAGGCAGCACAGCAAGCTTTACCATAGCTTTGGGACAGGGAGCCAGTATGGCCACCAGTGCCGACATTACAGTGGCTAACGGCGGCATAGCCTCCGTCAGCCAGACTCAGGTTACCACGCCGGATACGATCACCGTCACCGGACTCAGCGTTGGGACAACCGATATTACCGTGGTTTTTAACAATACGGCCGCCACGACCGCAACGGTTTCTGTCACCGTGCAGGCGGTCCCCCCCACTTGGCCTTCCGGAAGCAGCCTGACCGCTTCGGGCGTAAGTCGCACGAATGCCGCCCTGACCTGGACGGCGGCGCAGGATATAACGGCAGTCACCGGCTATAAGCTTTATCAGGATGGGGTGGAAATCGACATGGTCGCAGGGGATGTATCCAACCACACGGTCACCGGTCTTTCTTCTGCCACCAGCTATACGTTCCAGGTGCAAGCCGGTAATGCTGACGGCCAGTGGACCACGAACGGCCCCACTGTCACGGTACAGACGCAGTCATCTGGTGGCGGTTCCAGAAACACTCCCTCCAAGCCGACCTACACCGCGGACGTCAAAGTCGACGGAGCCGATAACACCCTGACGATTACTGTAAATATGGATACAAGCAGCGCAGCCGTCAATGTGGACACTCAGCAGGGCAATACCATCTCCGGAGGAGGAAATGTGGCCATCACGATGCCTTCCATTCCAGGTGTCAGCAGCTATTCCCTTGGCATCCCCGGAGCCTGTCTAACGACACCCGGCGGCGGATCACTGACCTTTAAAACAGATACGGGCAGCATCACTATTCCGGCGGATATGCTGGCGGGTATTTCAGGAGCAGAAGGCAGAAATGCGGCAATAACCATCGGACAGGGCGACAAGTCCGGTCTGCCTGACAGTGTAAAAGCTGCCATAGGCGATAGGCCGTTGATTCAGCTTTCCTTGACTTTGGAAGGCAAGCAGACCGACTGGAATAACCCTGACTCACCTGTCACCATATCTATATCCTATACGCCGACGGCAGCGGAACTTGCTAATCCCGAAAGCATCGTCATCTGGTACATCGACGGCAGCGGCAACCTGGTATGCATCCCGAACGGGCATTATGACCCTGCTACTGGCACGGTGACTTTTTCCGCCACCCATTTCAGCTTCTATGCTGTGAGCTATAACCCGGTGAGCTTCAACGACGTGGGGTCAACTGACTGGTATTACAAGGCAGTGAGCTTCATCGCGGCGAGAGGCATCACCACGGGGACGGGAAGTGGTACGTTCAGTCCTGACCTCGTCCTCACGCGGGCCGACTTCCTGGTGATGCTGATGAAAGCGTATGGGATCGCGCCTGACACTAACCCGGCCGACAACTTCTCCGACGCGGGCAGCACCTACTATACGGGTTATCTGGCGGCGGCAAAGCGGCTCGGAATTTCAGCAGGTGTAGGTAACAATCTGTATGCGCCAGGCAAGGAAATTACCCGTCAGGAAATGTTCACGTTACTGTACAACGCACTCAAGGCGCTGAACAAACTCCCCGCCGCCGATAGCGGCAAGACCTTGGAGAACTTCATTGACCAGGGCGATGTGGCAATCTGGGCTACCGAAGCCATGACGCTCCTGGTAAAGTCCGGCATGGTTTCCGGCAGTGATAGTAAGCTTGACCCCACAGGCGGTTCCACCCGCGCTCAAATGGCGCAGGTGCTGTACAATCTGCTGGGAAGGTAAAACGTGAATAAGACTCTGAATAGCAGCAAGCCCACAGGCATTTTCAGCTTGTGGGCTTGCTTTTTCAACCCAAGGGGACGGCAGACTGTGTGAAAAATCGAGTCATTCTTAACATTAAAATGGTATACAATGGTAAACCGTAAAGGACAGTTTATCCTGAGATATTGACTTGGTACACTGATTTTGCCCGCTATTTCGTCATCTTCCACAACCAGTTGGGTTTTCTGCACAATCAGATTTTCAGGGCGGCGGCGGCATATCAGCTTAATGGCATGGAGCAAGGCTGCACCGCTCTTCGCAAAGCCTTCGACATGGCGCGGGAGGATCACATAATCCTGCTCTTCGCCGAGTATGCGCCTGCCATTATAGACAGGTCAGGCACCTGGCTCGTGCTGATTCACGGAACGCATACCTAAAGGAGGTGCTTTCTGCCTGAGGGCAGTATATGGAGAGCCTGAAACACTCCGCCCGGAGCACGGCTTCCCTGTCGGCGAGGGAGATGGAAATCCTTACCATGGGCGCGGAAGGCTTCAAGAGGGATGAGATTGCCGAAAAACTTTTTGTTGCCGACGGCACCGTGCAGACCCATCTGCATAATATCTACCGAAAACTGGAGGTCAGCGGCAGGACGGCGGTGGTAAAAAAGGCGCAAAACCTAAAGCTTATATAATTTTCCGTGCAAAATATACCGTTCGGTAGATACCGGAATCAAAAATCATCCTCCATACTTATTAGTATGGGGGATTTTTTATTCCCAGGGATAGGAAGTATGCCGCGGTGCCATGTACGGCAAGGAGCGGCGAATGCCCGAAATATCATACAAATCCGAAAGGAGGGTTTCATTCCATGAGTAAAATACTCAAGGTCACACCACTGACGATTATACCCTGCTGGTGGAATTCGAGCACGCAATAAGATCCCTTCAATATGCGCGATATTATAAAAACCATGCCTTTCAGCAGCCTAGCGAATCTGAGGCGCTTCAAGGACATCACGGTGGAGGAAGAGGCCATATGCTGGCCTGAGTCGGTCCCGGACGAAAAAAGCATCGTCCCTCTGCGCCTGATGGTAGACACTGTGCTGTTCACCATACGGGAATATTACAATAAATTAAAGTGAGGTGGGATTATGAAAAATAAGAAATTGTTAATTAGAATTATGGCTATTTTTCTGGCTCTTTGCTTCTTTCCAAATATGGCCACACGAGCAGCGGACTATAATCTGTTAGTGCCGGCCGGAGCTTTGACTGCGCTGAATAACGGAGATCTTATCTATGAAGGGGATACAATATCTGATATAGACGCCACAGGATTGATTGTTGGCTATTTTGATTATGATTACTCATTTTTGGACAGTTATTCCGTTTCACCTGCTTCACATACTGTATTAGGAGCCGCGGATGTCGGGGCAGCAGATCCGGGCGGGGATCAAAAATTTGTTGGCTGGCTGGTATCAAGCATTGATATCAGTGGACCCTCTTCCCTTAATCTGACCGCATACTGGGAGAAAGCCTATAATGTAACCTATAACCTGAACGGCGGCAGCGGAACCATACCAGTTGACAGCAATCTCTATTTACCGGGGGAAGCGGTAGCGTTAAATGACGGCAGCGGCCTGAGCTGGCCAGGCCACACTTTTTTAGGATGGGCAACGGACCCTGTTGCAACGGATCCTTTACCTTCCTACATTATGGATCCTGATAGCAATGTCCTGTACGCGGTCTGGGCAAGCACCTATACTGTAACCTATGACGGCAACGGTAACGATGGGGGCAGTGTTCCGGTTGACGGCAAAAACTATCTGCCCGGTAATGAAGTTACCGTACTTGATCCCGGCACCCTTACCAAAAGCGGCTATGCCTTCTCCAGCTGGAGCGATGGGACGGTTACATATACCGCTGGAGATAAATTTGCCATGAGTTCAGCTGATGTAACGCTGTACGCGGTCTGGAAGAAGAAATCAAGCGGCGGCGGAAGTACAACAATAGCGTCATATACTCTGAGCTATGACAGTAACGGCGCGGTCTCTGGAACGGTACCGGCCTCAAAAAGCTATACTAAGGGAAGTACGGTAACCGTCAGCGGCAACATAGGCTCACTTGCAAAAAGCTGCTGCAAGTTCTCCGGCTGGAACTGCGAACCCAACGGGAGCGGAACCGCTTACGCCGAGGGCGACACGTTTACCATGGGGAGTAGTAATGTCGTCCTTTATGCCCAGTGGGAAAAAATAAAAATTGTTTATGACAAGGACAAATGGGGACGTTACAACTACTATAATGTCGCTTATTCAACTTCCGACGGAAAAAACACTATCGTGCCCACAAGCTATTATTACGAACCCACCAATTCGGTGTTGTATAAGACTCCGCAAGCCGGTACATATGATGCCATGTATAGTTTTGTCGGTTTTGACGATATAACCGACAGTCATTGGGCAAGCGGATTTATCTGGTTCCTCTCGGCCAGGATTATAGTCAACGGGATAGGCAATGATCTGTACGATCCTGAAGGTAGCATTACAAGAGCTCAGTTTATCAAAATACTGACGTGCATGACTCCCGGCATCGATTTGTCATCCGTTCCTTCGACGGGTTTCCTTGACGTTTCTCCCGACGACTGGTACGCGAAGTATATCGACTGGGGCTATGAAAACAACATTGTATTTGGTTACAGCAACGGCTGTTTCGGGCCAAATGATCCGATTACTCGCGAGCAAATGTGCTGTATGATCGCAAGGTACTGTAATTATCTCGGCTATGAGTTGGGAGAAATCAACGACTCAAAGACCTTTCTGGATCAGGGCAGCATAAGCTCATGGGCTGTGGGCGATGTGGACGCCCTTCAAAAATCGGGGCTTATCGAGGGCGACGACAATAATATGTTCAAACCCCGGTCCTTATCCACAAGAGCCCAGGCAGCGTCAATCGCATGCAGGCTGCTGATGGGGATCCTGGACGCCATGGTTGAACCTGAAAGCATCCCCTGCAACTGATGATAACAGGAAAGGAGGGTTTTACTAGATGAGTAAAATACTCAAGGTCACACCCAATGACGATTATACTCTTTTAGTCGAATTCGAGCACGGCAACAAGATCATCTTCAACATGTGCGAAATCATAAAAACCATGCCTTTCAGCAGTCTGGAGGATTTAAGCCGCTTCAAAGACATCACGCTGGAGGAAAAGGCCATATGCTGGCCTGAGCCGGCCCCGGACGAAAAAAGCATCATGCCCTTGCGCCTGACGGTGGACAACATGCTGTTCACCATACGCGGATAAATTAGGAAAAACAAAGAGAGGTGAATACTTATTAATGAAAAAAATTAGTCTCATTTTTGTGGGCAGCGTTCCTGATTATGCAAATAATTGTGGTACAGCGTGAAGCTCTGCCATCCTTGCAGGATCCCCAGCTTATTAAAGATATACTGTGGTCCACATAAAACTTGCAGTTGACTTATATCCTTCAATTATAGGAAGGACCCTGTGGTAGATACAGACACTATATTTAACACTTCCTATTTATTAACATAAACATCAGAAGGCACCCTGAAATCTCCGGGTGCCTTTAAAATTTCCCGGATCTGGCCCAAATTATTTGCCAGATAATGAAAGTTATCATGATAAGACCACGTACGTAGAATTGCCCATAAGTTATCCGGTCTTATAGAGTCCACCGTTTTTCCCTATGCTCTATCTTTTTCGCTACCAGCAATACCGAAAAAGTCATAACAAAATAGAATAAGGCCAGGGTTATATATACTTCAAAAGGTTTAGCGGTTCGTGAATAAATCAGGTTCCCGGTTCGGGTGAGTTCAGTAATAGATATTACTGATACCAGGGATGTTTCCTTAAGCATGGAAGAAAAACCGTTCATCAAAGGGGGGAGTGCCACCCGGAAAGCTTGAGGCAATATGATATACCATATCGCCTCAAGCCTGCTAAAGCCCAGAGAAAAGGCGGCTCCTTCCTGCCATAATGTGGTATAATTGGCTGTGAAAGATAGGTTTGGGAAATGAAAGGAGCGAGGATGATGATGAAGAAGGTATTTGCAGTACTACTGGCCTTTGCCGTGCAATTCACTATCTGGCCGGCTTTGTCTACAGCCAGCGGGGAAGAGCTCAAGATAGTACCAGAGCCCGTCTCGGCAATTACTGTGAACAGTAAGACAATAAGCTCACAACAGGCCATGGAGATATTTTGTTCCACTTTTCCGGAAATTACTGCGAATCGAAACCTGGTGGCAGAATTGGATGAATACGCAGGAAATTCACTTTGGCGCATCTATGAAGCAGATCCCATCGGCCTACACTCCTACCGGGGGCAGCAGGTTGGGGGGCAAATCGATGCAGCAACTGGTGAAATCCAGAGCTTTAATTATAATCCAGGTCCAGATTATTACCAGTGTCAAAGGGTGACTCTTACCCGGGAGCAGGCCAAAGCACTAGCCCTTAAATTCCTGCAGGAAAAACAACCCGTAAAATATGAGCAGCTTCTGCTTCGGGATGATCTGCCTGCATCTATCCCCAGTCGCTATCTGAATCTGAGCTATACTTTCAACTGGCAGCGCCAGGTTAATGGAACAGCTATTGACTACGACAGTATTAGCGTAGGGGTGAACGCTTACACCGGTCAGATTACCCAGTATCATTGCAATTGGCATGAACTTGAACTTCCGGTGGAGAAGAACTTGATTTCGCCCCAGCTTATGGCCCAACAGCTACAAGAACAGATCGATCTGCTGCCCTGTTATACCGAAGAACTGGATTCCATGGGACAAAGAACTGGAAGGATGGTTCCAAGCTATCGCCTGAATATTAGTGCCCAGCTAGTTGATGCTCGTACCGGCCAATTTCTGGATTATCTGGGCCGGCAGCTGGGCGATACCGTTCCCAGGCTATATGAACAGGATTTTGTACCCCTGCTCAATGCCCCGGCCATTAACCAAACCCCTCAGCCCCAGAACTATGTCGATCCGGAGGCAGCTTTGCAAGCTGCCCGGAACTTCTTTAGCCAAATGGGTTATAACGGACCCATCCGTAAGAGTGGGAGCGGAGGCTCCAGCGGAGGTGGAATAAAGGAGGAACACTGGTCCTATAGCCTGCAGAACCCAAATGAGGGCCGTTTGAGGGTAGAGGTTAATGCCTATACCGGCGAGGTAATCGGTTTTAATGATGAGGATTATAGTAACACATTGATTGAGCCGGTAATGAGCTATGCCCAGGGCCGAGATTTAGCCCTGGCGGCTATTGAGAAGTATGATCCCGACAAGGTTGAACAGGTGGCATTTTGCCAAAGCAATTGGGAAGACGACCGGGGCTATTACCATTACCAATTTGTACGCCTGGTTAATGGAATCCCCTATAACCGGGATAGTATCAACATAACCCTGGATGGAAGCACGGGCAAGGTAGCAAGCTATTTGAAGCAATGGCGTCCGGTCCAGTGTGAAGCTCTACCACCCTTGCAGGATCCCCAGCTTATAAAAAATAAACTGTGGTCCACCCAAAACTTGCAATTAAGTTACATTCTGGCCCGAGATGATCAGTATGTCCCTTTGGGAGAGAGTATCCCAGTCTACATAATTCCCTATACGGAATTTAATGCGGTAAGCGGCGAAGCCCTAATAAGCTCCCAAGCACCCCAACCCGGCCAGGATGAAGCTGAACCGTGGAAGGACCACTGGGCCGCCCCTTCATTGTCATTATTAAAAAGCAATGGCTTGACTCCTGAAAGCACAGCACCGGATGAGGCCATGACCAGACGTGAGATTCTGAAGATTTTGGTTCTGGCCACCAATCCACGGGACTATTATGGAGATGAACAGAAGATAGAGCTGGCTCTGGCCGATATCGCCCCGGATGATCCCGATTTAAGTATTTTCAAACTGGCCATCCAACGGAATATCATTGCCAATACGGGGGAATTCAGACCTGATGAAGCCCTTAGCCGGGAAGAGCTGGCCATCTGGTTGGTCAACAGTCTGGGCCTACAGGAAATAGCCCGGATTCCCAACCGCATCGACACCCCCTTTCGAGATGCCGGGCAAATAGCGGCCCATAAATCTAATTACCTGGGCCTGGTATTTGGATTAGGTTTGCTAACCCCTGATTCCAAAGGAAACATCAGACCTCAAGAAAAGGTAAGCTGGGCCCAAATGGCATCGGTAGCAGGCCGTTTGGCTCCCCGGGCATTGGCGTATCCCGGCCCTTCAATTATAGGAAGGACCCTGTGGTAGCTACAAATGCTATATTTTTCGCTTCCTATTTATTACCATAAACATCAGAAGGCACCCTGGAATCTCCGGGTGCCTTTAAAATTTCCCGGATCTGGCCCAAATTATTTGCCAGATAATGAAAGTTATCATGATAAGACCACGTACGTAGAATTGAAGGGGGATTACGAATGAAAAGAGTTATATTGATTTTATTTCTGAGCAGTCTGGTTTTTGGCTATGGTTGCAGTGCAGAGAATACACCCCATAGCAACAATCCGGTCCAGGAGCCTGGTCCAGCATTTAGCAGTGAAGAAAAGCAAAGAATGGCTTTATATATCGCGGTAATGAAAGCAGCCTTTCAAGAGGAGAATGGTGGTAATGAATTTGTGGCCGTAGATGTTGATACCCTAGAAGGATTAAGCGATCCCGCCAGGCAAGCAGTACTCTCTGCCCTTACTGACTTATCCCCTAATGTTTACAGCTTGGCCGAAGTAAAAAATGACCCCACCAAATTCCAACTTGATGAGCAGGGCAGACTAGTAAGATCAATTGATGGAACATTGTTGTCCGTAAACATCGAAGAATATGCTGAAGATAAAGCCATAATTACCGGAGTTTCCTGGTTTGGGAATTTAGGTGCTGTTTTTCCCGAATATGAAACGGTGTTTAAAGATGGTGAATGGCACTTAAAACTGATCAAGATGGCCATATCTTAGATAATTATAATGGGTGAAAAGGCTATATCATCACCCATTTTTATGCTTTTTAATAATTCGATCTCGACTGAACAGGCAAAGGCTTTCTACTTTAAGCCATTAGCCCTCCGGGGGGCAAAAAAACAAACCGGGGAGGTCCCCGGTAGATCTGAAACAGTTTTTATGTATGAACGACTATCCAGATGCGTGATAAGCACAAATAAACTCTGCTCTAATTTTTAATCGGTTTAACCTGGACAAGACACTCAACGTGAAAGTACCTCTCCTCAAATACAACATATTTTCTGTCTCCTATTGCCTCCTGGCAGAATCTGCACCGGGTGCGGGCTAACTTCTGTCTTTTTTCCTGCATAACCTGTTGCTCATAGCTGGACATCTTGTTCATAGTAATGGTAGTGGTCATACTTGGCACCCCCTTATTCTATAAAAGTACGACTTAAGCTTGGTGTTACTTTGAATCAAATGACCTTGCCAGTTCACGCTTATCACGCCCTGGATACGGTTTTCCCTTCGCCTTGTTTTCCTTAGTCAATGAGCAGCAGCTGCTCTTGTATACATTATACAATATAATGGATAGGATTAGTCTATAGAATTGTGAAATTTAATACAAAATAGTGGGGCCAAATCCCGGATTTTTTTCTTTTGAAAGGAAGTGGAGGGCAGATATGGATAATGCCTCAAAAGACAGAAAATAATATATCGCCAGGGCTCTTACCCTGGCGATATATGAATATTTAAAGCTCCAACGAACCTTTATCAACTTCCGGCTCTTCGTCCCCTTCCGCTTCTGTTTCCCACTTCCAACTTCCCACTGTGCCTTCATCTAACAGGTTTTCCAGATACTCATCGTCCACAACAGCTGTACTTCACTTCCATTCTTCCTCACTTAAGCTTTTCAGACTTCGCGATTCAAACTTCCATGTCGCCAGACCCATCATAAACTCTTTTCCCTGAGTCCTCTTGGATATAGTGAACTTCGTCACCCGGTACTTAGATCCGTTGGTCATGTTCCGTTTCGGCTTCCGGCTCTGAAGGCCTTCCATCTTAGGAATTCCTTGGAGCTTATTCTTATAGTACTAGAGATATTTTCTTTTATCAAACCCCATATATGGTCAAATCAACAGCCATTCAGCCATTTTGGCTCTGATAATCCATTTCTCTCCTTCTTGCTTCTTCTTTGATTATATTTTAGCTACAGCTAATCTAATTATATTGTCGCCGGTGCCTGAATCCTTGGACCCCAATGACTCTAGTGGTATACTAGAATCAAAGCCCGTTCCTGTTGGTTTATAAAGCATGTATTATCGAATAGCTCCAGAGGTGAAGTTCATTTGCTGTTTATTACTGTTTCCAGACAAACCGGAAGCCTGGGTAAAGAAATCACTGAACTGCTGGCCCAAAAACTGGATCTGCCCATAATCAACCGGGACCTGGTTATGAGTCAGTGGTTCCCGGAAATAGCTAATAAACATGAGCTGCATATGCTGTCCGAAAGCCCGGGCTTTTTCTTAACCATCAGCCAGCAAAACATCAGTTTCGCCGAATACCTGGAAAATAGGCTTAGGAGTTTTATTGCCACCCAACCCGCTATAATCTTTGGTTTGGGAGCGCAAATAATATTTGCTGATCATCCGGCTGCTCTGCATCTAAAAATCATTGCCTCCAGAGAGGTTCGTACTCAACGTATTATACAAACTCATTTCCTGGAGAAGAAGGATGCCGAGAGATTTTTGGATCTTACTGATCGCAAACACAAACGCTATATTCACACCATTTATGGTAAGGACTGGTCAGATCCCACCCTCTATCACCTGATCCTTAACACTGATTCAATAGGCCTGGAAGAAGCCGCCGACCTGCTCTATCATGTAGCCAGGAACAAGCAAACATCAGCTAAACTTGAAAAACCCGCTTCAGTGGACAGGAACAAGACTATTGTTTTCAAACACCCCTCGGAAGAAGAATTCGCCAAAATTTTGGATATGCATAGTATCGAATGGGAATACGAACCCCGGACTTTTCCCACCAAATGGGATAGCGAAGGAAATGTTACTCAAGCCTTTTCTCCGGATTTTTATCTGCCCCGTTTTGATACCTACATAGAGTTGACTACCATGAACCAAAAATATGTTTCGGAAAAGAAAAAAAAGGTATCATTGTTGAGAAAACTCTATCCCGGCATCAATATAAACATAGTATTCAAGGATGATTTTAATAGCTTGATGAAAAGATTTAAGTTAAGGAACGATGCTGAATGAAAAAAAGCGGTTTAGGAAAGATCATCTATACCCAGGAACAGATCCAGCAGCGCATAGCTGAAGTGGCACAAGAAATAACCCGGGACTATCAGGGTAAGGATCTAATAGTGATAAGTGTTCTGAAAGGGTCTTTATATTTTGTAGCCGATTTGACCAGGCAGCTAAATATCCCTGTAAAGATTGATTTTCTTTCCATTGGGGTTTCTCCAGAAGCCAGCAGCAAACCAGGAGCGGTACGCTTTACCAAGGATCTGGACATCAGCTTGACTGGACGCCATGTACTGCTGGTAGAAGATGTGATCGGCACCGGACTGACCCTGGGCTATATTTGTCAGCATTTAGAATCTTCCCGGCCAGCTTCATTAAAAATCTGTACTCTGCTGGATAACCCGGCTGAGCGATTAATCACCATTAATATACACTATCGTTGCTTTGTAATGCCCGATGTCTTTTTGGTGGGTTATGGTCTGGATTATAAAGAAGAATACCGCAATCTTCCTTATATAGCAGAGTTCCGGCCGGGGTAAGATCTTTTTGACCATACGGAATCACCCACCTTTATTGTTTGCTTATCGCCTGCCACAAATAAAACATCCCTCTTATATCTTAAACAATATGCTCTAGCACTACCCGGAATTTGTAAAAGGAAAGCTTTCCAAATTGTAGGGGTTGTCTTCGACGGCCACCCCTTGCAAGGGTTGGGTAATTTACAACACTGGGTTAATTGAGATAATCCTTTTCCTGTGACCTACTATATTTATGAATGCTTTTCTGGTATTAAACTCACTTCCCTTGCACATCATAAACTTGTGAACAAAGTACAAATAAACGAAGGTGGTGTAACTTAATGGCGGAAAGCAGAGTTCAAATCCTGAGCAAAGGACCAGTCATTGTGGCTGGACATGTAGACGTAGTTGATGACAATGGTAAAAGTATACGGCGGCAGGAACCGATGGCCATATGTCGTTGCGGTCAATCACAGAATATGCCATTCTGTGACGGGATCAGCGAAGGCCATATGAAGGTATGCAGCCGGGCGGAAGGCATCTTATAAGATATTAAGATCTGGGCCAGATGGCGCTGCAATGCTGATTAAGCATGAAGGCTAATCTCGCTATTTACTATTTATCAAACATTAATCCAGATGAACGGGGAATACATTAAGGAGCGTAATAGCATTGGATGAGAGAGATGTGATTAAATCTGCCATTTATCATATTAACGAAGCAAAAAAAGGTATTGAAAACACCTTCGGCAATGTCTCCAGTCCTGACTCCCAGGCAGAATTGGAACGGGCTTACCAGACATTAGAAGACAGTCTCCGACATTGCCGGGGTGTTTTCGGCACCTCGTCTAGCAGACAAATGCAATAATAGGCGAGGCCCGTTTCCTGTAGAGGAAATAAGGCAGATGCCAATTGCCTTTATTCAGGTTCTTGGACCAACACTATGAAGCGAGGGGATAGCTTATACAACGGATAATATATTTTGATTACGGTGGCAGTCATTCATCGGTTATTGCCGCCTGTCTCCATGCTGGAAGACTCAGTCCCAATGAATTGCCGGACCGGAATACTCTGATGGCTATGCCTTATTTTGATAAAACTAGCGCAGAAGACTTTGGCAAGTTGAAATTAGTGGGTACTGATGATTATGGCAATGAAATCTATAGCCTAGGGACCCAGGATAATAATTTGGGTAATTTATTGGAAGATTTGGCTAGCATACAAGGCTTATCTGATCAGTATGTATTTATAAGCACCTCTCCTTATATCAACATGATCTTACGAATAGGGGGATGGTTGTCTCGTTCGGCTTCACTTCCATTTCTCGGACGTCCCCTGGTAATCAAAGGCTTAAGACAGTCCTTTCCTCAACTCTGCTCACTGCTTGGTTCCCCCATGGCAGGAGGCACAGTATCATGAAAATACTAATGGTGGGCAAAACCGGAGTATTCGATACCTTGGCCGTGGCCCTAGGGTATTTGAACCAAACGGATATTGCCTGTTACTCATATTTTGGAGATCTTGCTACCGAGAAGGCCAGGAGAATACTGGAGGTAGGAGAAGAGCAAGGACATAAAGTTTTTATAGTCAACCATAAAAATCCCAGGATAATAATGGAAATCAATCATGAGTTGGCTACCCTTTCCGGTCTGGGTGAACAGGAAAGCCTGCAAGTCATTCCCCTTTCAATAGCTGGAGAAAACCTGTCCTGGCTTTTGATAAAACTGGCTAGCCTCCCCCTGCTTGGGAAGTTGTTTTTAAACTGGGCGAAAAGGAGAACTCAAAACCGCCTGCCTTTTCTACTAAAGCTTGGCCAGGATTTATACAGAAATTATGCTGTAAACTCCCGGGAGAGAAAAGAAATGATAGCCGCTGCGAAACCAATTCACAAATAAAAGACCAAGTATTATAAGGAGATGACAGCATTATGGATCAAAGATCAACGGTACAATCGGTTATATCGCATATAAATATGGCTAAAAGAGAAATCGAAAACTTCCCCAGAAGCGGTTTAAGTAAAAAATCTATCACTGAACTGGACCAGGCTCACAAATCTCTTAATGAGTCTATAAATCACTGTACTATTGCTATGCAGAATTTGTAAGTATGGAGACTGCTGTTCAGGTTGGTAGGGGCGGTCTTCGACCGCCAGCACGGGCCTCTTATGACATTTTGTCGTACTGGCAGGCCGCATCGATGTTATGTGATTTGACACGGGCGGTTTGACACGGGCGGTATTTCATTGAAGCGACGGGCGGGCGAGCGCAGCTCGCCCCTACGCTTTGCAACGTTATTTTAAGGCTTGAGCTAAGGCGGGGCTGTCTTTGACTGCCCCTAGATTTTATTGAATGGCGCTTCCCACTGCAGGCATAAACGCCGGTTTGTCTTGTAATATACTTATGGGCTGCACAACATCCATATACTTTTGCACTAATTGAAAAGCAGGAGCAAATTTTTCATAAAACATTATGATCAGGTCTCCTGATCGGGCGTTATCCATTGCATTTTGCAGTGCTTCCAACTCATCGTTAATAATCACCACTTCTTTTTCCTCAGCTCCTCCGCTGATCGCTCCATGATACAAAATACCTGCCACATGACCTGGAGCCCTGCCTCTCAGGTCTCTATCTTCCTTAATATATATTCGATCGAAAAACTGTCCCGATATTTTTCCCACATTAAATATGGCTTGCTCGCTACGATCCCCTGGCATGCCAATAACCCCAACCAGTCTCCTGGCAGACAAGGTGCTGGCAAATTGAGTGATTGATTGATAGGCCTTTTCATTATGACCGTAATCCAATAGAACTTGAAAATCCCCCAGGTCAAAAAGGTTAAACCTGCCTTGGTTGCTTAAAGGATCAGATTTAAAGGAGCTTAAACCCAACCTTATTATTGAGTTTGGTACATCCAAGGCCCATAGGCCGGCGCTAGCAGCCAGACAATTTTCTATATTGGCAAGGGCTCTCCCCTGGAAAGTGATGGGTATTTCATGAATCCCCATCAATGGCATTCTATTTATTCCGTTATATAGGTAAATGATAGCGTTTTCAAGCAGTACCGCCCGACCGCCTTCTTTGATATGGTGCTCAATCAAAGGATTATTATTAACTTGGGAAAATAAAAGCAGCTTGGATTTTACCCGTGGTAATATGCTTTCGCACATACTGTCATCGGCATTTAAAACCGCATAGCCGTCAGCTTTAACCGCTTCAACCACCAGGGATTTAACAAAAGCCAGATCTTCCAGGCTTTTTACTCCATCCAGTCCTAAATGGTCATCACTTATGTTTACAATTATGCCTACGTCAGCCAAATCATAAGCTAAACCCTGGCGTATAATACCTCCTCTGGCCGTCTCCAAAACCGCTGCTTCCACCTCTCGGTTATAGAGTATGGAGCGGGCACTTATAGGGCCAGTATTATCCCCTTCGGAAATGCACTCATCACCGATATAGGTTCCGCTGGAGCATGTCATACCTACCTTTTTGCCGGTCAGGGACATGACATGGCTGATTAACCTGGTTACCGTTGTTTTACCATTGGTACCGGTAATAGAAATGATAGGGATAGAGGAGGGGGTTCCTGCTGGGTACATATTATCCAAAATATTGGCCGCTACATTTCTGCCTTCACCTTCCAGAGGTTGAAGATGCATTCTAAGACCAGGTGCAGCATTGACTTCAATAATTGCCCCATAGCCTGGGCTTATACTTCTGGAAATATCATCCGCTACCATATCTATCCCTGCTACTTCCAGCCCAATTATCCGGGCTGCCTTTATTGCGATAGCTTTGTTGTCCGGATGTATTTCCCGGGTACAGTCTCTTGCTGTGCCGCCGGTACTGAGATTTCCATTAGCCCTTAATAGTACCACCTGCCCCAAAGGAGGAACGTAATCACTGCTCAGTCCAACTTTATCAAGATATTCTCTGGAAACAGAATCAATTTGGATTTCGGTCATGGCCTTTTCATGCCCTTTGCCCCGGAACGGCTTTGAATTCTCCAATTCTACCAACTCCGCCAGGGAATGAATTCCGTCACCGGTTACTGAAGGAGGTCGGCGTTCCGCCACCCCCACTACCTGGTCACCAACTACTAGAACCCGATAGTCTTTTCCCCAAATATGTTTCTCCACTATGACCCTTTTCCGGTATAGGCTGGCAGCACGGTAAGCCTTGCGTACCCCTGTTTCGTTTTCAATGTTGACCGTAACTCCCTTGCCCTGATTACCATCCCAGGGCTTTATAGTAACCGGATAAGCTATTTGTTCCGCCAAAACTACTGCTGCTTCCTCTGAATCGGCAATACCACCCTCAGGAACCGGAATATTGTTTTCCTGCAAGAGGCATTTTACCAGGTGTTTATTTTTGGCCAAATCAACTGCTATGCTGCTGGTGCTATCCGGCAGTGAAGCTTCAATAAAACGCATATACTTGCCATAACCCAGCTGTAACAGACTGTCCTCCCCCAAACGTCGCACCGGAATTTGACGCCGTCTGGCCTCATTCCATATAGCTCTGGTGCTGGGACCTAAATCGCTGTCCAGGGAACGTCGCTGCAGTTGTCTCAATATTGCTTCTATACTATCGCTTTCCCCACTAACCAAGGCCAAGACGATTTTGGCCGCAGCATAGCCAAAATTCATGGCACAGGCCTGGTTAATGTACTCATAGATAATATGGTATAAATCCGGCTCCTGAAAAACCCTAGTTTTGCCAAAATAAACATCATAACCCATCAGGCACTGCAATTCTATAGCCAGGTGTTCGGTAACGTGGGACACCAGGGTTCCTTCCTGCAAGCGCTCTACAAAACCTCCTGGGTAACCCGGTGAACAATAATGCTTATTTAATCCGGGAAAGAATTCCAGGAGTTTTTCATTGAAACCCGGCAATTCTTTGGTAAATCTATTGCTCAAATAACCTAAATCAACTGTCATCCTAATTACTGGTTTGTGACTATAAATGTTCCGTCCTTGATAGTCTCGCATACTGACTATTTCCATACTAGTTATGTCCTTTCACAAGCATATTAGTGTAATCTCAGCACTTCACGCCGCTTAAGATCGAAGCCATATCCCTTGGATAAGACATGGATTTCGGCACTGCTTATCGCCAAAATTTCATTGGGATTGGTTTCCGAAACATTGCTGCTCTTAATATTACTGCCGTCTATAAGGGTAACTGCATTGCTACCCAAGACTTCAAAATACTCCTCCGGAAAAACCCGTATGGCTGTGTCTTCATCGATACCAATTCCCAAAATACCTGGGTTCTCAGCCACTCCGCAAAGCAGTCGGCCCAATCTCCCTCTTTGGTCAAAATGCTGGTCAATTATTACCCCTTCCAGGAAGTTCAGGCCTGGGGCCATCTTCAAGGTGCATTTCCTGGCCGCATCATTGCTATTTCCTTCAACAATCATGGTACCGCTCATAGCGGAAGCACCTGCACTGGTACCGGCTACTGCTGTTCCCTGCCGGTAAGAATAGTACAATTCCCGGTATGCCCTGGAACCTCCTAGAATACTGGTTATCCTCAGTTGGTCTCCCCCGGTAAAAAAGAATCCGGTGCTATCCCTGATTCTATCTGCATATTCCTGGGAATTAGCATCATCCCGGGTTTTTAAATCCAGGATATCCACATTGCGAGCTCCTAGCCGGGAAAAGACCTCCCGGTACTCTTCCCCTACCTCTGCACTTCTTTCGCTGGCAGTGGTAATAATACCTATACGGGCATCTTGGCCCCCCATGGCCTCCAGCACTTCTTCCAGAATACGTTTCTCCCCGTATTTATCTTCCGCCCCGCCTATAATTATCAAATCACCTTTTCGCTTACCCATATTTTTCCCCCTGACTGTTTGATGAATTTGCTGCTATTTTTCATATCGCCCTTTTTTAATCGCCTTTCCCTCTTCCATCACCACCTCCCCCTTGGCCAGTAAACGGTATATACTCAGGTCTTGCTTCTTTAGGACCAGGATATCCGCATCACTGCCTGGAAGGAGACAGCCTTTACGTGGATAGATTTTTAAAACCCGGGCCGGATTAATAGTTACAGTTCTAATTAGATCAGCCAAATCCCATTGCTTTTCCCAAAAAGATTGGCGTATATCCTGCAGAACTTGACTTATATCATTGATTCCCCCATCCGGTGAACTTCCATTCCCATCCGAGGAAATAGTTACCCTGTCCAGGCCTATACCATTTTCTTTCAAAAGGCTCAGTGATTTGGCTATGCTGTAACCTGCTCTTTCACCTGCAGTCAGATCAACATTTCCTCCCTTTTGCAAAAGCTCCATTCCCTGACTGAAAAGCTCGGGCTTACGATTGATATGGGTAGGAACAAACATGGAAATAGGAAAATCAGATTCATCAATCAGGCGGAAAAGTGAACTCAGTCCTTCCTGACCATCGCCTACATGCAAATGCAATATACCAGCCTTGGCTCCCAGCATGCCACCGGCAATGGTTTCCACCGCCAGTGTGCGCAGGTCCTGCAGGGAAGGATGGTTGGAACGATAATCAGAGATGGCCACTTCTCCCACCCCTATCACCTTGTCCAGCATCACCAGGTCTGAGACCACCCGCCCGGTCAAAGTCTCAGTAGGACTGCTGTAACTGCCGGTATATATAAATGTAGTAAGTCCCTCGGCTTCCAAGCCCCTGGCTTTGGCCAGCAACCCGGCAATATTACGGGTTATGTTGTCAAAGCCCAAAACCCCTACCAGGGTAGTTACTCCCGCCTCAAAAATCTCACTGAGCATTAGCTCCGGAATACGGCTCTCCGGTCCCCCTTCTCCCCCTCCTCCAGTAATGTGCACATGCCCATCAATAATACCAGGACAAATGAAGCAGCCCTGGCAGTCTATTAGCTCGGTATCCCATGGGTTTAGCGGTGAAATATTAGGTTTGATGCCGCAAATTTTATCCCAAGCTATTAGGATATCGTTTATACCAATATCTTCAGGCACCAAGCAATGACCATTTTTTAATAATTTAAACATGGTTTCTCCATCTCACTTGCTATTTCATAAGATAAATGACTGCCCTTAATCTATCTTTTTCTACTTCTCCATAGATTAAGTTCATGGTTTCGGCTATGTTTTATCTAATACTTTCATCCGCGGCGGATGCAGCTGGATAATTGAGTTGATTGGTCTCATAATATAAATCTTGCCCGCTTGTTGCCATATGATGCATAACCTTTACTGGCACCTTTAACATGCAATCCCATTAATTGGGAAATAAAGAAGGGCATCGAAGCAGCCCGCCGAGCTTGAACTGGCAAGTCCGAGGGTTAATTTCGATATGCAGCACAGGATCTTAAGAATTGGTACTATAGCCAGAATTTGCGGAAAGAGCGAAAGAGGAGGAGAGCTTTATAACCGCTAAACACCAGGCCTGTATCCTGAATGGTGTAAACCCCCCGCTCATACCGGATGATAGTCATGGATCCAGGATCAATAGCTGTTTTCCATATATCCAGGGAAGGGTCTATTTTACCCAGCAATGCTTTAACCACCCCTCCATGGGTAACCACCAGGACGCTACCATAGTCTTGTCGGGTTATATCCTGGATTGCCAGGGATACCCTTTCCCACACCTCGGTAAAGTTCTCTCCACCGGGCATCTTGTATTTCCATATATCCTGGTACCAGCAATTGAACTGCTGTAAATGATGCCTATACACATCACTAAAGCTCATTCCCTCCCAGATGCCAAATGAAGCTTCCCGTAAACGGGCATCAATTTGCACCGGCAATTTAACCTTACCGGCTACTATTTGGGCGGTTTCACGGGTCCGGGACAGGTCACTGCAGTAGATGGCATCAAGTTCTTCATGCCGGGCCAGGTATTGCGCTGCTTTTTGCGCCTGCTCCCGGCCTTTATCGTTGAGAGGGATATCAGTGTGTCCCTGATATCTCTTCAGGGAATTCCATTCAGTTTCTCCATGCCTTAAGAATATCAGTTTCATTTTTCAAACCCATTTCTAATCTATTTCCCTCTATTTTAACCTATCTTTTATAGCATGGCGCACAATTATAAGCTTATGACTGCCAGGATGCCAGCATACCGCATCAAATGTTTCCTAGATATTTATCCTTTTTTTCCTCTCTAGTTTTCGCAGGAGGATATTAAACAGTAAAATAAGAATCACCCTTATGTGAAAGTTTTCTGGAGCTGACCATGATCTATCAAGATATAGTCTATGGAGCATGATATACCTGGCCTACCTTTTATCTTTACTTTTTTACCCTAAAATGTTTATAGTGATAATTGAGAACGAGTCAGGTCTGACTCGCTAATAATTGAGTCAGAAAACTCTTTCTGATTTATATGGGAGTTGAAATTATGTGTATGGTTTTATGGGCAAGTGATTGTCATGATAAATACAAGCTGGTAGTGGCAGCCAACCGGGATGAATTCTATCAGCGTCCTACCCTGCCGGCAGACTTTTGGCCGGAGAATCCTGCCATTTTGGCGGGTAAAGATATGAAACACGGTGGTACCTGGATGGGCATCACCATAAACGGGCGTTTTGCCACCTTAACCAATTTCCGGGATCCTGCCAACCATAAGCCAAAGGCTCCTTCCCGGGGACAGCTGGTGCAGGAATACCTGGAAAGCGCTAGCGATGCCCCAAGCTATATGCAGAATATATTAGTGGCAGGGCTGGATTTTAATGGTTTTAATCTCCTGGCCGGTACCGTGGATGAAATCTATTACCTTTCCAATCAGGAAAAGATAGTACGTAAGGTGGAAAAAGGTTATCATGGCTTAAGCAACAGTCTGCTGGACGTACCCTGGCCCAAGGTTTCCCGGGGCCTTAAGGATCTTGCTGCCTGTATAGATACCCCCAGTATTGAGGTGGAAGATTTGTTTCAAATAATGGCTGACCGGCATCAACCGCCTGACCATCAACTACCCCAAACTGGAGTCAGTCTTGAAATGGAAAGGCTGCTGGCTCCAGCCTTTGTGGAAATGCCGGATTACGGCACCCGCACTACCACCATTATATTAGTAGATCGGAATAATGTAGTTCAGTTCCGGGAACGCAGTTTCATTCCCCACCGCCCGGGCAGCTGGACCGAGGTACAGTACCAATTCCAGCTGGAAGCTGGTATATAATCATACTAAGTTTTGGGAGGATTTAAAATGAAGAATCTACCAAAGGTGAAGCCTGGAACTCTATTGTTCGGACTGCTATCCTTGCTGTTGCTACTGACTCTGCCTATCTCAGCTGTCAGTGCTGCCCAAGATATTAGGGTTAATATTGATGGATTAGAGCTGAAAACAGATGTAGCTCCGCTTATTCTGAATAGTCGCACCATGCTGCCTTTTCGGGCTATAGCTGAAGCATTAAATCTCGAAGTCGACTGGGAGGCTGAACAACAAATTGTATGTGTTAAAGGAGATAATCTGCTGATAGAAATGCAGGTAGGAAACCGCCAGGCCCAGGTAAATGCCCAACCTAAAAACCTGGACTCACCCCCGGTCATCATTTCAGGAAGAACTATGGCACCTGTGCGCTTTGTGAGTGAGACTTTTGGCTGTACCGTGCAATGGGATCCAATTAGCAGAGAGGTAAGTATTAAGACTCCTCCTGCGAAAATGGAAATTACGGCCTTCTATGCCCTAGGTGACCAGAAAACCAGCAGTTGGACCAACCTTTTCGGCCGCCCTTATCCGGAGCGGGCAACTGGAAATACGGGCTTGGTTGACACCCTGGCTTTAGGTTGGTATACCCTGGATGAGGAGGGTAACCTTTTGAGTAACAGTTCCAGTGCCTGGCAACGCCCGCCGGGCTGGGAAAAGGTACTGGAAGCAGCCGATGAATACGGGCTGCAAACCGAAATGATTATACATATGACCGACAGCAATGCCCGTATCCGAAACCTGATTAGAAGTGATCAGGCCAGGCAGAAAGCAATCGCTCAAATAGCCACTGAAGCAGTGCAATATAATGGGGTCAATCTCGACCTGGAAGGATTGGGCTGGAACGACAGCCCTGAGCAGTTATTACAAGTTCGACGGGATTTCACTGACTTCGTAAAAGCCCTGGCTGATGAATTAAAGAAATCCGGCTTAGCTTTGACCCTCTGCCTGCATCCCAGTAATAGCGCTTACCCGGGATATGATTACCAGGCCCTGGGAAAGATAGCGGATCGGATTATTATTATGGCTTATGATTATGGGAGTAGCCCAGAACCTGTACCAATGGTTTATGAGGCGGTTGAGTCGGCGGCGGCGCAGGTGGCACCGGAAAAATTACTCTTGGGTATATCAGTACCTAATGAGAACCCGGAGAGCATAAGGAGTAAAATCGGCATTGCCAAGCGCTTTGCTCTCAAGGGTATCGCTCTATGGAGACTGGGATTGATATCGGAAGAGATGTGGCAGGAAGTGGGAAACTGCATAGCTCACTAAGCCCCGGGCAATTCACCTTGACTTCCCCCTAAAAGCAGGCCAATTGCATTTAGAAAGGTAAAAAAAAAGCTGGAAGAGTCATCCAATCTTCCAGCTTTTATGCTTTTAAGCAACCCTATATAGAAGCGGACTTGCAACCTGGCCCACCCGGGATTTTATGCTTTCTCCGGTAAGGAATGCATAAAGAGTATGATGATTGGCAAACTAATCTTAATGTACCAGTTTAGCAATTATCAGCTTCAGGGGGCTTCATGCGCTACATAAGTAAAAAAGGAACTACCAAAACTCGGATACCAGCAGAGGAATTAATTACCCAAGGGATATCTGCTGATCTTCAGGTAAATATTGATAATCTAAAAGTATTGCTTAACCGTTGTTCTGAAGCAGTGATAAGGGAATTCACCTTGGGTCGGGAAAGCAGTACCCGCTGCGTATTGCTATATTTTGATGGCATATCAGACAAGGCAGAGATAGAAGAACACCTGATTAAACCACTTTTGCAGGAGTCAGCTAACATTGATCAGCTGTCTCTGGAAGGTATAAAGTGCTTACAATCTATTAAAGATAAGGTATTATCCCTATCCCAGTTGAGCTATATTAACACCCTGGAGGAAATCTGCCATCATATTAATTCGGGGGATGCAGTACTATTAGTGGATGGCAGCAATCAAGGCCTGTCTGCCGGCACCCGCTACTGGGAAAGCCGTAGTATTCAGACTCCAGAAAATGAACTTACTATTCAAGGGCCCAAAGACGGCTTTAACGAAACCTTGCGTTACAATACTGCTCTAATCAGGCGCCGTTTAAAAACAACGCAACTCAAAACTGAAATTTTGGTTATAGGACGATTAAGTAAAACTGATGTTTTACTTAGTTATATAGAAGATATTGCTCCCCCCAGTATGGTTGCAGTGGTCAGGGATCGTCTTCTAAAAATCAACCTGGACGGCATCTTGGATAGCGGTTACCTGGAAACTTACATATCTGACTGCAAATGGACTATGTTTTCCCAGGTGGAATATACTGAACGACCGGATCGGACCTGTGCCCACCTCCTGGAGGGCGGAGTAGCTATAATGGTGGATGGATCTCCTATGGCTTTATTGGCCCCCATCACCTTTCCCCAATTCCTGATATCGGCTGAAGATTATTATCAAAATTTTGTAGCTGGTTCTATATATCGCATTCTGCGTTTTCTGGCCTTTTTTGCAGCCCTGACCCTGCCTTCTTTCTATGTAGCCATAACTTCTTTTCATCACGAGATGATACCTACTGATCTATACCTGGCTATCGCCTCCACCCGGGAAGGTATCCCCTTTCCGGCAGTGGTTGAAGCTTTTTTGCTGGAACTGACTTTCGAATTGTTACGGGAAGCGGGATTAAGACTTCCCCGGGCTATCGGCCCCGCAGTAAGTATAGTCGGGGCCTTAATCATAGGAGAAGCAGCGGTTAGAGCCGGCCTGGTATCAGGTTTAATGGTGGTAGTAGTAGCTTTTACCGGAATTGCATCATTTGCCATTCCTTTTTACAACGCCAGTGTAATTATCCGGGTAGCCCGCTTCGGAATATTGCTGGCTGCCGGATTTTTGGGCTTGCCGGGAATTATTATGGCCCTTTTACTTATGTTGATCAGGATGGAAAATATTCAGTCCCTGGGTAAACCCTATTTATCACCCCTTTCTCCCCTTGAACCGGCGCAGATTTCCGATATCCTTGTTCGTCGCCCCTGGCCTATGAACATCCGTCGTCCTTATCTACCCGGAATGCTCAATAGAAACCGGCAAAGCGCAGTACCGAAAAAGGGAGGCTAATTATGGCTAAGAAATTCTTAATTACCTTGCTCCTTATCAGCTTTTTATTACTGGGCGGCTGCTTGGACAGCACTCAAGTCGGTGACACTATTGTGGTACTGGCTCATGGTTGGGATACCGACGGCAAAACTAAACTGTTCTCAGCTCAGATGGCATTGACCCCACCCCGGGAAGGAGAGATGGAAACCGGGCCCAAGTTCATGGTGGTTTCTGAACGTGCCCCCTCCTTCGCTGAGGCGGCTAGAAACTTATCCCTGTCCTTGCCTCGTCTTCCCCTGTGGTCTATGGCTGACACTATTGTAATAGGGGAAGAACTAGCCCGTTTGAACACTAACCTTTTTACCGATATTGCCACCCGCAATCCCCGTATCCGGTATAATGTGCTGCTCTTTGTAGCCAAGGGAACCACTCCTTCCGAAATATTCCAGGTAGAAGTACCTCCTGAGGACTATTCGGGTACCGCACTGGAAAGAATCATAGAGAATCAGACCGGACAAGCCGGTATCTATTTCCCTATGAATATGAAAGATTTTCTATTTGAAACCTCCACCTCCGGAGTTGAGCCGTCACTTCCCCAGATTATTCTGGAGGGCAGGGGGGATCAAACCAAGCTCAAGATACAAGGTATGGCGGTTTTTAAAGGCTGCCAAATGGTAGGATCCCTGAATGAGCAACAGAGCCGGGGACTAGCTCTATTAAAACCTGGAGCGATAAAAAGGACCATTTTCAATATAAAGCAGCCTGGTACCGATGGGCCAGGAATACTCTCAGACAATATAGCAATTGAATTAACCTCTTATCAGGTTAAGGCTAAACCTTCAATAAAAGGCAAAGATATAGTCATGAACATCAGCATTAAAGCTAAAGGAAACATAATAGAAGATAATAGCAACCACAATACAGACGAACCGCAAATCGCTAAGGCCATAGAACAAGCAGCAGCCCAGGCGTTAAGGCGAGATATCGAAAGCTGCATTAATCAAGCCCAGGCCCTTAATAGCGATATAATGGGATGGGGCTTATCCATTAGCCGTAGTCACCCTGAACTCTGGCAGGAAATCGAAGGGGATTGGCCGGAGATCTTTGCCGGAATACCCAGCAATATAAAGGTAGAATTCAAATTGATTCAGACTTACCTGCAAAAGGATGTTTTCCCCTTAAGATAGAAAAACAGCATATCTGAGGAGGATATAAAAATGATCTGGCTTTTTGTACTTTTAATCATAGTAATAATACTGGTGGAAACTCCTGAGCTGATAAAAGAAAAATCATATAATGAACTGATTGTTTTCAGCGTTTTTTTGCTGACCGGAATAGCTCTGGGAATTATATATTTATATGATCTGCCTTATTTCAGTGTTCTGATGGAACTTGCTTTAATGCTGGAATACCAGTTTTAATTTAATAGCCTTTTCATTATATTCCACAGTTCGGGAGGTTTGACTTTGCAGATAAACAACCGGCAGATATTCAGTATACTTTTTTTAACTATAGCTCCATGTTTTGGGATATTCTGACCAAATGTGCTGGCAGAAGTTTCTGGCCATAACTCCTGGTTAACAGTCCTAGCCACCATTATTCCTGGCTTATTGCTTATATATGTATACTGCGGTCTACTGAAAAAGAGTTCCCAGCCTTTTCCCCAAATGCTGGAGGAACACCTGGGTATTGCCGGTAGGATTATTGCCCTGTTTTACGTGTTGGTTTTTCTGCTCTTAGCTTCTTTATACCTGCGCTTTTTCGTAGAGTTCCTGTCTATAACGGTATTACACAATACCCCCACCGGTTTGATTATTATGGCTTTGCTTATACCGGGCGTCTATACAATCCGCAGCAGCCTTGAAGTCTTCGCCCGGGTCAGCGAGGTAATACTATGGGTTTTTCTACCTCTGGCTATGTTGATGCTTCAGGTCTCCAGCACGGAGCATCCGGATATCGGTAATTTGATGCCCCTGGCTTTTATGGGTATCAAGGATTTTATATACTCAGTCTACTTAAACCTCTGGCATTTTGCCAATATCATAATAATTCTTACCCTGGCTTATTTCTCCCTGCAACGGGAACAAATTCCCCGCTTATTACTGACTTCTTTAGTATCATTAGCACTATTCCTGGCTTTATCCATCATGGTAGTCATTATAACCCTGGGTGCAGCCCTTGCTTCCAGCTCTACCTTTCCCCTGTTTGAAATTGCCCGTTCCGCCTCCTACGCAGGGTTTATCAGGAACACCGAACCAATATTTGTGTCTATTTTTATGCTGGGTCTATATGTGTCAGTGGTATCTTTTTTGTTTATAGCCTGTTACAGCACCCAGCAGGTTTTTCGTCTAAAAGATTATCGTTTTCTGGCTATTCCATCAACCCTGCTGGTAGCTTTCCACTCTCTACTAATTGGTCCTAGTACCGCTACGATGTTTAAAATTTTGCATTTTAGCGCCCCTTTAATCTTTGGCTTTTTTTTCGTGCTGATCCCCATCTTATTATATATACTGCTGCTCTTCCGCCCCCATAAGGTGAATCTGCAGTCCGGCAGCGGCTTACAGAGCCCTGAAACCTAGATAGGCACTTGAGGTCAGGATCATTTTTTCTCCCCTGGGAATCAAGATAGGGAATTAGGTCCAAAATAAAAATAGGATCAGTAATAACCTTTATGGGAATTCACCGGGGGAGCAAAATGGATTATTGCCAAGAAAAACCCATAAGCGCCAATACTCTCTTTCATTTCACCGACAGCTTTGATAATTTGGCCGGTATCTTCAGCCACTGTTTTTATCCCCGCTATTGTTTGGAAGACCAGAGCTATCTGGTAGCAGAACACCTGCCTCAATACGTGGCTATCCCCATGGTCTGTTTTTGCGATGTGCCTCTCTCCCAGGTTAATTACCATACTGAAACCTATGGCTATTACTGTATCGGATTATCCAAGGAATGGGGACAGGAAAAGGGAATCAATCCCATCATGTATGCCCTGCCCAAGTCTTATTCCACCCGCTTGCTTAAAGAATGTTTCGGCTCATTATACCCCCTAAACCCTGATTTGCTGCACTATAAGGGAGAGCAGGGGGACCTGGCGGCTCAAAACGTGGCCACTATGCTCTACTCCTTTTTTACTTTCCTGAAGCCTTATGAGGGAGAGGTATGGAAAAATGACCAGGAGATAAAAAGCAGGGTTAAATTTTATGATGAGAGGGAGTGGCGCTATGTACCGGCTCTGGATAGGCTTAATCAACTAGGTTTGATTCCGGTTATGAGCCACGAACAGTATAAGGATGAGAAGATACGGAATCACGGCAATAGAGTACTGGAACAGTCCTTTCGACTAGATTTCTCAGCCCGTGATGTCAAGTATATTATTGTAAGGGAAGAGAAGGAAGTCTTAAAAATAGCCGGTAAGATAAAAGCCTTGGGTTCCAGGTACAGCCAGGAAGATATCGAGCTGCTTACCACCCGGATTATTTCCATGCAGCGAATCCTGGAGGACTTTTAGGCAAAATGAAAAGGTGACAAGGAACTGTCTCCCTGTCACCCCATCTTGCTACATGAATATCTGAATAGCATAACCAGCCAACTCTGATAAAGGTCCGGGATATACCCCCAGGATAAGGGTGGCCAGCACACAGACCCACAGGGCGGCGGTACTGCCCCACCCTGGAGTGAGCGGTGCTTCATCCATGTTCTCCCCAATATACATGGCCTTGGAAACTCCCAGATAGTAGTAAACCGATACCATGCTCATCACTAGGCCCAGTAGAGCCAGCCACAGGTAACCGGCCTGTATGGCTCCGGCGAACAAGTAGAACTTGCCAGCAAAACCAGCCATGGGAGGAATACCGGCCAAGGACAGCATACAAATAGTCATTATGGCTGCCATCAGGGGCGATCGTTTGCTCAAACCGGCAAAAGCTTCAATATCGGTTCGCCCGCTATCGACTTCCACCGCAGTGGCTACCGCAAATGCTCCCACATTGGCAAAAACATATATCATGGCATAGAATAATACCCCTTTTAGCCCATAGCTATTGGCAGCGGTAGCTCCTACCAGTATATATCCGGCCTGGGCAATACTGGAGTAAGCCAGGAGCCTTTTAACATCCCGCTGGGCTAGAGCAATCAGATTGCCCACCACTATCGTTATAGCAGCCAGAACAGCCAAGAGCAAGCCCCAGTTAAACACGGCATTGGGATCCACGGCTAACATGAACACCCGCAAGAGGGCAGCAAAGCCAGCTGCTTTGGAGGCCACGGAGAGATAAGTGGTAATGGGTATAGGTGCTCCCTGGTATATGTCCGGGGTCCACATGTGAAAGGGAACCACGGATATTTTAAAAGCAAATCCAGCTATTACCATTAGCACCCCGGCTATCACCGCTGCCGAAGAGCCAAAAGAAGCGCCGATTTCGATAAAATTAGTACTTCCCATGCTGGCATATAGTAAACTGATACCGAAGAGCAGGATAGCTGATGAGGTAGCCCCTAAAATCAGATATTTCAATCCTGCTTCACCCGATAGCTTATCACTCTTTAAATAAGCGGTCAGAATATAGAAGCTGATGGTCATCAGTTCCAGTCCTACATAAAGGGTGATGAATTCCCCCGCCGCTACCATCAGCATCATGCCCAGGGTAGCAAAAATCATCAAGCCATAAAACTCGTTGCTCTTTTCTTTAAAACCATCGATATACCGAGCCCCCATCAAGATAACCAAAAGGCCGGCCATCAGGAATAAGAGCTTAAAATAGTTTCCATATGCATCAACCTGGTAGACCCCGTTAAACAAGCCGGCTTCCCGGGAAAAGTTCAGGATCAAATACAGTAGAACCAGGGCCATACCCCCCAGGGCCAGAGCATTCACAAACTTCCTACCCTTTCCCGGCAGAACCAGACCCAAAATCAGTACCGCCAATCCCAGCAAGGCCAGCAGAATCTCAGTTGTTAATATTGAAAAATCCATTACCACAAACCTCCTATCTGCAGCGGTCCTATCTGGGCCAGCAGTTCTCCTACCCCGTTATTGATCAAATCCATCAGGGTAAAGGGCAGAAAACCGCCTATGAATATGGCCAAGCCCAACACCAGCAGAGGCACCAGCTCTACTCCTTTTAAATCCTGGAGATGGTCCCATTTCTCATTGCGGGCACCGAACAACATGCGACCTAAAGCCCGCAATACATAAAGGGCGGTAAAAACGATTCCGGAAATGGCAATTATGCTTATTACCCGGTAGACCCCAAAAGCCCCTACAAATATGGTGAATTCGCCGATAAAATTAACCATACCCGGCAAGCCTAAAGAGGCCAATCCGGCTATCATAAAACCGGCTGTCAGTTTGGGCATCTGATGGGCCAGTCCGCCGAAATCCTCGATGTTACGAGTATGACTTTTCTCATAAAGATTGCCGATCATGGCAAAGAATAAGGCTGCCATCACTCCATGGGCAAACATCATTATTACTGCCCCATTGATGCTGATAAGATTCAAGGCTGCTATGCCCACCAGCACATAGCCCATATGGCTGACACTGGAATACCCCACTATATATTTTAAGTCCTTCTGGCTTATACATATATAAGCGGCATATACTATATTGCCCAGGGCCAAAACCGCAATAATTGGAGCTACCACCGCTGCTCCTGCCGGCAGGATAGTCAAGGCAATACGGATTAAACCATATCCCCCTATTTTCTTCAAAACCCCGGCATGAATCATACTTACCGCAGTTGGGGCTCCGGCATAACCATCCGGAGACCAGGCGTGGAAAGGAAACATGGATAACAAAGTTCCAAAGCCAAAAGCCATAAAGGCAAAGACCAGGATCTGAAATTCCACCCCATAATTCAGGCTAGCCAGGAAAGCCATATCCATGCTGGGCACGCCGCTGATGGCCCGGGCCTGGACAAAGAGAGCGATCAAAGCCGTTAAGAGAAAGGCGCTTCCTATCAAAAGATAAATAGTAAGCTTCATACCGGCGTATTCCTTGCTGACCCGTTTGGTACTGCCAAACATTATAACCATCAGATATATGGGGATTACCACCACTTCATAGAAAAGGAAGAAAATAAATAGATCTGTGGTGATAAAGGTTCCCATTACCCCGGCAATCAGTATCAAAAGCAGAGCAAAGAATTCCCTTACCCGTTCAGCCAGATTCCAGGAAGCATATACAGAACTGAAACCGATCAGGGTGGTCAAAAGCAGCATGGGAATACTGATTCCGTCTACCCCCAGGGCATAATTAACCCCCAGGTCCTTGATCCAGGGTATGGTCTCCACAAACTGTATGCCACCCAGGCTCCGGTCATAGCCAATAAATATGGCTATAGATAGCAAGAGGCTGATTAAGGTTGCCAGAGCAGCCGTCCACTTGATCCCTTTATGCTGACCAGCAGGTAGGCACATGATAATCATTGCTCCCAGCAAAGGCACTACCAGGGTTAAAGTTAATACTGGTATTTCAAACATTATTACCTACCTCCTCTCATAATAAGGCTGATTCGACGGCTATCAGGGCCAATACCACCATAATTAAAACCCCGGCCATCATATAGCTGGCATAGCTTTGAACCTGTCCATCTTCAGTGTATCTCAAAGTCTCTCCGCTTTTACCGGTTAGAAAAGCGATTCCATTGACCAGCCCATTCACCACCTGTATATCAAACCAGAACATGGCCCGGGCTGCTCCGTAAACCAAGACCTCTCCGAAGCGGGCATAGATTTCATCAATATAGTATTTGTTTTTCAAAAGCTGGTAAATCCCGCTGAATTTCTCCCTTAATGCTTCATGGCTGAGCAGCTTTTTCTGGTAAATTAGCCAGGCCAGGCCAATACCGGCCAGGGCTATCAAAGTTGAGGAGATCATTATAGCCGTGCTGGGCTCCGGTTGTATTCCGGCCGGGTGCTTTATAAAATGCCCGAAAGCATGATGCATCAGGGGCGAGTTTACAAATCCTACCAGGACAGCAGCCACGGCCAGGATAATCAAGGGTACCGTCATCACGGGCGAGTTTTCATGAGCTTTCTCCTCCCCGTAGCTGTTGCTGCCAAAGAAGGCCACGAAAATCAGACGGAACATATAAAAGGCAGTAAGGAAAGCTACCAGAGACCCTAGAATATATAAACCTAGATTGCCACTGGCATAAGCGGCTAGGAGTATCTCATCCTTGCTCCAAAATCCGGATAGGGGGGGTATTCCGCACAAAGCCAGGGCTCCTATGATAAAAGTCCAGGTGGTTACGGGCATCTTTTTATACAGATTTCCCATTTTCCAAATATCCTGTTCCTCATGCATGGCTACGATTACACTGCCCGCACCCAGGAATAAAAGGCTCTTGAAAAAGGCATGGGTCATTAAATGGAACATACCTGCCGTCATTGCCCCCACTCCCATAGCCATCATCATGTACCCCAGCTGACTCAAGGTGGAATAGGCCAGAATTCTTTTTATGTCATTCTGAGCCATGGCAATGCTGGCAGCAAATATGGCAGTGATAGCTCCAATAATCGCTATAAAGGTCATGGCCTGAGGTACAGCGCTGAATATAAAGAAGGCCCGGGCTACCAGGTATACTCCAGCTGCAACCATGGTGGCAGCATGGATTAAGGCACTGACCGGGGTAGGACCTTCCATGGCGTCTGGCAACCATACATGCAGGGGAAACTGGGCTGATTTGCCCATAGGGCCGAAAAACAACAATATACTAAGGGGAATCAGAACCGCCATATTGGTGTAAGTAGCTATTTCCTGTGACAGTCCGGTAAAATTCAAGGTACCAAAAACTATCTGCAGGAACAGTATCCCCAGTAAAAATCCGAAATCTCCTACCCGGTTGGTTACAAAGGCTTTAATGGCAGCATTTTTGGCTGAATCCCGGCCAAACCAGAAGCCGATCAGGAAATAGGAACAGATACCTACCAGTTCCCAAAAAACGAACATTTGTCCGAAGTTATTGGCTACCACCAGTCCCAGCATGGAAGCGGCGAAAAGGCTCTGATAGGCAAAGTAGCTGCTAAAACCAGGGTCGCCTTTCATATAGCCCAGAGAATATATCTGTACCAGAGAAGCGATGGAGGTTACCACAATCAGCATTACCGCCGTCAATGGGTCCAATAAAAGACCCATGTCCACGTTTAAACCTGGCATACTGAGCCAGCGGGTGGAGAATTCAAATACTGTTCCCCCTTCCTGGGCAAAAACAGCCAGGGCCACCGGTATAGATAAGACAAATGATGTCATTATGGCAAAAATCGATAAACCTGCTGATATACCGGGCCAGCGATGCACAAATATAAAGATCAATGCAGCTGCTAAGAAAGGTAATAAGGCTATCAGCCAGGCATTTGGTAAAATAAATTCATACATATGCATCACCTCACCATTTCAACAGATTAAAGTCGTGCAGGTCCACTGTTCTGCGCTGCCGGTATACGGATATGACCAGGGCTAAACCAACAGCTATTTCAGCGGCTGCCACCACGATTACGAAAACGGAGAACAATTGACCCACAGCTGTATCAGGTGCTATATACTTGTTAGCGGCTATAAAATTGATGTTTACCGCATTAAGCATCAGTTCCACCGACATTAAAACCGCTACTGCATTGCGCCGGGTCAGAACTCCAAAAACACCTATACAAAAAACTATACTGCCCAGTAATAAATAATGGGGTAATCCGATCATTTGTTTTCGCCCCCCTTTGCCAGTATAATAGCTCCCACCACTGCCACCAATAGCAATATAGCGGCTGCTTCAAAGGCTATCACGTAGTCCCCCAGCAATAAGTCAGCTAACAATCCCAGTGAATTGTCAGGCCCGGGCTTGGCTCCTATAGGCCACTGGGTAAAGCCAATAACTGCTATCAAAGCGGTAAAGAGCATGGCGGTTATAGTGGCTCCAGTAAAAACCTCTCGGGTACGGGGACTGCTAAGATTGCTCTCCCCGGCTGGCCGGTTCATCACCAGCATGATAGCAAATATGATTAAGACCGATATGGCTCCGGCATAAACCAATATCTGTATTACTCCCAAAAAGCTAGAATTTAATTGGAAATATATTGCCGCTGCTCCCAGAAAGGCTAAGATAAGGCTCAAGGCACTGTATATAATATTCTTGAACAGGACTACTCCCAGAGCGGCGGTGACTGTTATTCCGGCTATTATAATAAAAGCCAGATCATAAAGGGAGAAAGCAGCCAGATTAAACATCATTATCTCCTCCTTTCCCGCCGTCCATCTCCTGCTGGGCCCGGTTTTTCTTTTCTTTATTAATAAAACCCCTGGCCACCTTAAGAGCCTTTTCCTTGTCTTTAATCATCAATTCAGCTATCTTTCCGGCAGTTTTCTGGTCGGACTGTATTAACTCAGACAGAATATTTATATCTTCTTCCCCTTCCAAGAGTCTTGACAAAACTTTCTGGGGGTTCTTCTGCAGGGCTTTTAACATGGCCTCAATCTGCTTTTGCTCTTTGTCCTCCTGCTCTTCCGGCTCAGCCTGGCTGTCTTCTGCTTCATCCAAGCCTTCCGGACGCAGGTAGATCATTTTGATATCTTCCCGCTCAAATGAGGACAGCTCGAAATCATGATCAAAATACAAGCAATTGGTTGGACATCCTTCAACACAAAGGTTGCAGAACATACAGTATTGAAAATCTATGCTGTAACTTAAGAGCTTCTTTTTCTTGCTTTTATCACTTTTTTCGGTTTCGAAAGACAAAACATCATTCGGGCAATTATTGACGCAGATGCCGCAGGCTATGCATTTTTCAAATTGAAAACGCAGGCAGCCCCGGAAGCGCGGAGCCAGCTCAGGCATTACATCCGGATACTGCTCGGTTATCTCTTTTTGAAAAAAATGCTTTAAGGTAATGCCCAGTCCTTTAATTAATCCCTGTCCCTTCATAATTTAACACCACCCCATCCAACGGCAGAAATAGATCCCGGCCCCGGTCAGCAATATATTGCCCAGGCTAACGGGAACCAGCACCTTCCAGCTAAAGGACATCAAGTGATCCATACGGATACGGGGAAATGTCCATTTAACCCAGAAGAACACCAGTATAACTGCATAGGTTTTGATAATGATCCACAACCAGGACGGCAGCCAGGGTCCCTGCCAGCCTCCCAGAAAAACGGTGGCCATCAAGGCTGACACCGCAACCAGGTTGGTATATTCAGCCAGGAAAAACAAGGCCCAGCGCATTCCGGTGTATTCAGTATAGGCCCCTCCAGTCAGCTCTTGCTCGGCTTCCGGCATATCAAAGGGTCCCCGGTTCAATTCAGCGGTAGCAGCGATGAAATAGGTTATAAAGGCAATGGGCTGAAGGACTATAAACCACCATTTATCCTGAGCTGCTACTATATCCTGCAGGTTTAATGACCCGGTAATCATAACCACCCCCAAAAGGGAAAAAGCCAGGGGAATCTCATAGCTGACCATCTGGGCTACCGAGCGCACCGCACCCATTAAGGACCACTTGTTATTGGATCCCCAGCCCGCCATCAGCAGGGCAATGGTACTGAGGGATCCCACCGAGATAAAAAAGAGCAGGCCTATATTAAGGTTGATAACTTCCATATCTTTACCCATAGGTATTACCGTATAGAGCATCACCGCTACCACTATGAAAAACATAGGGGCGGTTTTAAAAATGAGCTTATCCGCTGCTGATGGAACAATATCCTCCTTGGTTAAGAGCTTAATGGCATCAGCAACAGTCTGGAAGATCCCAAAAGGCCCCAGCCGATTGGGTCCTAAGCGTTCCTGGAAAAAGGCGCTGATCTTTCTTTCCAGCCAGATCAGAATGATAATATTCACTGTGATTATAGTGATCACTATTATCCATTTTACCAATAGTAATATGCTTTCAGCCCAGGCTGGATTCAAGCCCAGTCTTATCATCCATCCGGTAAAAGCCTCCGCCAGATTGATAAACAAAGCTTCCATATATAATTCTCTCCTCCTGAGTTCTTATTGCTTAATCCATCTTGGATATCTATCTATCCGATTCCCCCAGTATAGGATCCAATGTAGCAATATTCGTAATGATGTCCTGGAAAACCCCACCGCGACAAATCACGGGCAATACCATAAGATTGATAAAAGACGGCGCTCTTACATGCAGTCGATAAGGTTTACTACTCCCGTCGCTGACTATATAGTAGCCCAGCTCCCCTTTGGCTGATTCAATGCGGTGATAGACTTCCTTACCGGCAGCAGGCTTTAAGACTTTGGGAACCTTGGCCTTAATTTCCCCTTCCGGCATGGCCTTCAGGGCCTGCTCAATGATCCGGCCGCTCTGGCCAATCTCATCAATTCTTACCTGCCAGCGGTCCAGGGAATCTCCCCGCTTGCCCAGGGGCAGGTCAAAATCAAATCGATCATATATACCATAAGGCTCAGCTTTTCTTAGGTCGTAGGCTATGCCGGACGCACGCAGATTAGGGCCGGTCACCCCATATTGAATGGCTGTTTCAGGAGCCAGTATTCCTACTCCCTCCATGCGGGCTGCCCATATCTCATTGCCGGTCATCAGACCGTTGTATTCCTCCATCATCCGAGGAATATCCTGGACCAGGCTCTTGACTGCAGGGATGAATTCATCAGGAATATCTGCTGCCACTCCCCCGATCCTGATATAGGAGGATAAGAGACGCTGGCCTCCGGTCATTTCAAAAATATTCATTATCCTTTCCCGGTCTCGCATGCCATACATCAAACCGGTGGTAGCCCCCAAATCGATTCCAGTAGCGGAAATGGCTATCTGGTGGGAAGCTATACGGGACAACTCCGCCATGATAACCCGAATATATTCCGCTCTTTCTGGTACTTCAATCCCTAGCAGCTTTTCTACCGCCTGGCAATACCCCAAAACCGGAAGATTGGTAGCCAGATAATCCAAGCGGGCGGTGTAGGGCACAAACTGTTGATAGGTTTTGCCTTCGGCAATTTTTTCCACACTTCGGTGTACATAACCCAAATGGACCACCACATCCTGGATAATCTCCCCATCCATTATTGCTTCAACATGCAAGCCGCCATGGGTACTGGGATGGATAGGGCCTACATTGACTGTATAGATATCGGTTTCCAGCAATTATTTTCGCCCTCCCATCAGATAATCTTTGCGCAGAGGATGACCCTCGAAATCTTCCGGCAATAAAACCCGGACTAGATTTGGATGTCCTTTGAATTTTATACCCATCAAGTCATATACCTCTCTTTCCTGCCAATCGGCGGTGGGCCAAAGGCTGATCAGTGAATCAAGCTCGGCCAAGGTACGGGGAACCCGGGTTTTGACCAAGACCTTATTGTTGTCTGGAATAGAATAAAGATGGTATACCATTTCAAACTCCTCACCGTAATCAACGGAAGTGAGGTTGGCTAGATGGTTAAAACCATATTCATCCCTTAGTTTGCCCATCAAGATGGTCAAGGCAGCCGGGTCTATATATAAGACCGTAAAGAACTGATCACTGCCGGTTCTCACTTTATCTCCCAACAGACCTTCCAGTTCCTGGATCATTCGTTCTAAGCTAAATTCCTGCACCGCTTATCAACTCCTCCGGTAGTCTCCCTGCTGGACTTTCTTCTTCAATTCCAGCATCCCGTGGAATAAGGCTTCCGGTCTTACCGGGCATCCCGGGATATATACGTCTACCGGTATAATGGAATCCACTCCCGGCAGCACGCTATAGCCATCCTTAAAAGGGCCGCCGCTGATGGCGCAATTGCCCATAGCGATTACCCATTTGGGCTCGGGCATTTGTGCCCACACCCTCAATACCGCCGGCTTCATCTTCAGGGTGATAGGCCCGGCTACAGTAAGCAAATCCGCCTGCCGGGGTACCGCTCTTACTACCTCATATCCGAAGCGAGCCTGGTCAAATCTGCCAGCACCAGCAGCCATAACTTCGATGGGGCAGCAATTACAACCATAGTTTAAAGGCCAGAAAGACCAGGAGCGGCCCCAGTTCCACAGCTTCTCAAAAGTAGTAACCAGTATATTGTTCCGGGCCAATTCGTCTACATCCTGCAGCTTATTGCCGTTCTTTGCATCTAATACCATTCCAATGCCCCTTCCTTCCAGGCATACCATAAGCCAATCAAGAGTATGGTGATAAAAATTATCATCTCAATAAAGGCGAAAGCTCCTAAAACCTGAAATTTTACCGCCCAGGGATAGAGAAACAATACTTCCACATCAAAGGCCAAAAATACCAGAGCATAGAGAAAATAATTCACCTTAAACCTGATCCAGGTCTTACCACGGGTATCTACCCCACACTCATAGGTAAGAAATTTTTCATCCTCCGGAACTGCTTTCGGCTTGGGCCTAAAAAGCCAGGCCAGGGCCATAGCCGCTACCGGGAATGCTATGGTTAATAAGAAAAATATTCCCAGGGCCGGGTAATCTGCTAACAAGCCCTTCCCCTCCTTTTTTGATCATTTTGAATCATTGGATGAAACAATTACCTCCTCTCCAATTTTCTGCAATGCCCAGATTTATATACATAAAGCAAATCATCCATCTACTGGAGGATTTTATAACTTTGCTAAGAACCCTTTCCTGGGAGCAGTTCTAAATCCTTAATAACATAAGGGTAGTATTTGCTACAAAGAAAGAAACGCTCTCAATGCATTAGGTCTTGTTATGCTTTGTATAATTTTGTATCATTATAGTCTATCTTGCTGGGAAATCCTATAGTTCAAATACAAATCTGGAACAAGTGACCTAAGATCGCTAATTCATGGCTATAGGTTAAACTGGATATTTTTACAACTATACTACACAATTAGAATTGATACAGCATAAAAATCAACTATTTTGCGTATATTTTGTGTTTGTGATTTTTATGTCTAACTTTGTCTTATTATAATATATGTTGCTTATATTGCCCATAGTAAAAAAACTTACAGATGGCTGCAATACCTGCCAGGACTGTCACAAGATTCAAACCGGTCTAAGTCGGATTCCTGTATACCCAGATAAGCCATTTTCAAATTTGAGCGGAGGGAGGATGAGATTTTTCCCGTCTTTTTGAAAGATACAGCAGAATACTGCTTTATAGATTAATCTTTTGGGACTATTAAGCAGCATCCTGGCATATATAATATCAGGTCGAAAAAATACTTATTGAAATTTGAAGGCAGATCTGGCATACTACAGGTGTAGTGATAAAACCAGCTTATGGTTTTATTGGTAGATAGACATGATCACAAGGTAGGAAGGTAAGTACGGTAGGTAAAAGAATGAAGGGTTATTTCCTTAAGCTCATATGATTTGTGGCTGGGGAATAGCTTGATTCTTCGACTCCTGCGGGAGTTTTTTTATTTACTGTTCAATAAGAAAAAAAGGAGGCGAAGAAAGAGCAGCTTTATTTTAGTTGTGATCAGGTCGACCAAGTTTGTTAAGGCATACCAGATGCTTTTAAAACAAAAAAGGTAGGAAGGTAAGATGGTAGGTAAAAGAGCGGTGTTATACCGGTAGTTTCTGGCCGGGCCTGTTTCGACAGGTTTTCTGCACCATTCTTGTAACTCCCAGGGGAGTTTTTTTTCTTGCCTAAAACCAGACAAGGAGGAGAATAATGCGTTTTTTCTTAGGTAAAAACAGAAAGCAAAAGATTGGGGAGTGGAGCAAAAAACTCTGGTCCCTCTTGCTTATCTTGATACTGGGTATGGCCATGGGATGTTCCAATACCAGCGAAGACTCTGGTGAAAAACAGGTAATTGAATTAAGACTGGCCCATTTCTTCCCCAGTACCCACCCAGCTGAAACTGATCTAATACAACCCTGGATCGCGGCCATAGAAGAGGCTACGGCCGGACAGGTGAAAATCGTGAGTTACCCCAATCAGACCCTATTAAATGCAGATTCTATATATGCTGGGGTAGTAGATGGCAGTACCGACCTGGGTCTTTCCTGTTTTTCTTACACCCGGGGCCGTTTTCCAGTTTTGGAGGTATTTGAATTGCCGGGTATTAGCTATATGAACTCAAAAGTGGCCAGCCAAGTAGCCTGGGAAGGAATAAAAGAACTAAATCCCCACGAAATTCAGGATACCAAATTGTTGATGGTCTTTACTACCGGCCCGGGTGATCTATACACCAGGACAGCGGTTCGTAAGCTCGAAGATTTAAAGGGTATGGAAATAAGGGCTACCGGCCTTAGCGCCACTACCCTGCAGGCTTTGGGAGCTGTACCGGCAGCCATGCCCCAATCTGATGCCTATGAAGCTTTGACCAAGGGGGTAGTAAAAGGAAATCTGGGACCGGTGGAAGTTTTGAAAGGATGGAAACAAGCCGAGGTAACCGATTATATAACCCAAACCCCCTTCCTTTACAATACCCTGTTTTTCATAACTATGAACCTGGATAAGTGGAACTCATTGGATCCTTCCCTCCAGCAGGCTATTGAGAAAGTAAATGAAGAGTACTTCGAAAAGGTGGCTAGATCCTTATGGGATAAGCAAAATGAAGATGCTCTTCAATATGCGGTAGATGAACAAGGGATGGAAGTCATCACCTTGGCTCCGGAGGAAAGCCAGCGGTGGATAAATCTGGTCCAGCCTATTCAAGATGATTTTGTGTCCCGTATGAACACCCAGGGATACCAGGGACAGGAAATACTGGAGACCGTCAAAAGGCTGGCTGAGCAATATAATCAGGAATACCAATAGTATAGGAGGTGTAGTTAATATGAATAAAAGCACTCACTGGATTAGAGCGATAAGCGAGTTCATGAATAATCTGGCCGGTGTCTGCATTGTAGCAGTGATGCTCCTAGTAGTAAGCAATATCTTGTTGAGAGTTTTCTTACATCATCCCCTCATAGGAACCTATGAATATGTCAATATGATCACTGCAGTAGCAATAGGACTGTCCCTGGCTCATTGCGCTTATCAAAATGGGCATATTGCGGTGGATTTTATCCTCCAGCGTTGCTCACGTAAGATACAGACCGCAGCGGATATACTTAATCATATTATCGCCATCTCCTTCTGGAGCGTATCGGCCTGGTATGTAGCCAAGTATGCCCGGACTATGCTGGATAGCAATACCGTTTCACCAACTACCCAGCTTCCATTATCACCGGTAGTTTACCTGATTGCTTTGGGCCTTTTGGCTTTAAGCCTGGTCCTATCTCTCAGGTTGTCTCAATCATTAAAGAGGGCTTTATGATGAATTCTCTGATTATAGGAATTTTAGGCTTGGCTGCTTTTATGCTCTTGTTGGTACTGAGAATGCCCATCGCCTATGCCATGGCCCTGGTAGGATTTGCTGGTTTTAGCCTGCTCACCTCCGTCTCATCCGGATTCAGCATGGTGGCTAAAGAGATATACCATACTTTTTCTTCCTATTCTTTGGGGGTAATAGTCATGTTTATCTGGATGGGTTTTTTAGCTTACTATTCAGGGGTCGGAAGCAGGTTATATGTATTTGCCTACCAGCTGATAGGTCATTGGCCGGGAGGTCTAGCCATTGCCACCCAGGTAGCCTGTGGGATCTTTGGAGCCATTTGTGGATCCAATACAGCTACTTCAGCTACCATGGGGGCCATTGCCCTGCCGGAGATGAAAAAGTACCGATATGATATGTCACTGGCTACCGCCAGCATTGCTGCCGGCGGAGTTCTGGGGGTATTGATACCTCCCAGTGTAATTTTTATTGTTTATGGCATGGCCTCCGAACAATCTATAGGCAGATTGTTCATGGCCGGCATTATCCCGGGCATACTCCTCATGCTCCTATACATTGCGGTTATTGCGCTTTTAACCTGGCGCCAACCTCTTTTGGCTCCTCCGGGGCCCAAGAGCAATTGGAAGGAACGCCTGGACAGCCTGCGGGGCAGCCTGGCGGAAGTCTTATTTGTTTTTGCCCTCTCCATGGGCGGGCTTTTTGCGGGATGGTTCACCCCTACTGAAGCGGGAGCAGTAGGTGCGGCAGGAGTATTGTTGGCCACCTTAACTGGAAAACACCTGGATATGGAGGGTTTTAGGAAATCCCTCTTTGATACTACCCGAACTACAGCCATGATTATGCTGATGATTGCCGGGGCCATGATCTTTGGCCGCTTCATGGCTATCAGCCGGGTGCCTTTTGAGCTGGCGGCCTGGACTGGTTCTTTGCCTCTTCCCCCGGTAGCTGTGCTGGCCCTGATTTTGCTCATATACCTGATACTGGGCTGCTTCATTGATGCTCTGGCCTTGATCCTACTGACTATTCCAATTTTCTTCCCAGTGGTGGTAGGCACCCTGGGCTACGATCCTATCTGGTTTGGAGTCATTATGGTCTTGGTAGTAGCAATGGGGGTAATCACCCCCCCGGTGGGAATGAATGTATTTGTCATCAAGGGAGTGGCACCCGATATCCCCATAGAATTAATATTTAAAGGTGTGTGGCCGTTTCTCCTGGCAGTAATAATATGCTTGGGCATATTGATTGCCTTTCCTTCCCTGGCCACCTTATTGCCCTCCCTTATCAAATAAGAGACAGTGGGGAATAATCCCCACTGTCATTCATTCTATTTACCGGCAGTTCCGGCTGTATCCGGTTTTCTGACAATGTGATTTCTAAACCCTTTTTATTTTTTATCAGCCAGTTCCTCCAGGTAGTCGTCATCTTTTTCCTGGGCCTGGCGGAAATTCCTAAGGGCTTTTCCCACCGATTCACCTACTTTGGGCAATTTCCCCGGTCCCACTATAATCAATATTATAGCCAGTATAAACACCATTTCCCAGGGACCAAAGTTACCGATTAATCCAAACATATTCATCCTCCTCTTTCTAAGCTCAGCCTAAAATTAACCTTCAAAAGTCCTCTACTAGTATGTCCCTATTCCCGGCTATGAAATATCAGGGCTACTATAATATGGCAATTGCCAAGATGTCCTTGGCTGCTGCTTAATACCCTCAACCCAAGAGCCATAAGCTACTTAGAACTATCGTTTTTATATCTTATCCTTCTCCTTTGAGTGGCATTTCTCCTGCCATATCGACTCCTCCACCATAATTTGACTTGTGCTTTAACCATAACTGTGCAAGCCGGACAAGAGGTAGTTAACTCCGAAGAAGGTAAAGAGCACCAGGACGAAACCGGCTAAAACCATCAGGTTGGCGTTATGGCCTCTCCATCCCTTGCTTCTATAAACATGCAAATATATAGCATATATGATCCAGGTTATCAAAGCCCAGGTTTCTTTGGGGTCCCAACTCCAGTAGGTACCCCAGGCCTGTTCTGCCCATACTCCTCCTAAAACAATGGATATGGATAACATGACAAAGCCACCGCCCACTGCCCTATAAACATTGATATCCTCAACGCTGTCCTTCCTAATCAGCTGTATGCTAGCCAGAGCAGCTCCCAGGGCAAAAGCACCGTAGGCCAATACTGCACTCAATACATGGCTGGTCAACCATGGGCTTTTCAGAGCCGGCATTAAAGGAGTATACCTGCCATGATGCTCAGGCATAAGAATAAATATGGAACTCAGCAAGAAGGCAGCAATAAACATTAATACTGCTCCGCCCTGTTTATTCTTACTCAGTTTCTCATAGAGCAGATACAACAATACAGTCACCCAGGTAAATAAAAGTAAAAACTCATAACCATCGGTTAACGGCAGGCGGCCGGTCATCATGGTCCGTAGGACCAGTGCGGTCAGATTAGCAAGAGCACCTCCCAGGGCTGCTACTTTTGCAGCCAGGAACAGTGTTTGCACTTCTTTTTTACCTCCCAGTACATACAAGGTTCCGCTAATAAAATAAAGGATCAGGGCAAGGACCAAGCTGCTCTTAATAATTACTCCCATTTATTCCACCACCGCTTTCCTGTTACCATTTCCCTGCCCGGGTTTGCTGAAAATCTTCAGTTCGGCCAAGACTACCCCCAGCATGAATAAGATTCCTCCGGCTCCTGCATAGGGTAAACCCGGGTCTTCTTTGACTTTCAAAACCGTATAGGGCTTAATTCCTTTGAATTCAACATAATAACCGGACGCAATTTCGATTTTCTCCCCCAAGGGGGCGGCCCCAATTCCTGCCATCACCTTATCCTGGTATAGGGAGTAGATTACCCTGGGATTATTGGGCTGCAGGGATTTGCTTTCCATACCATAGGCCAGATCAAAATCAGGCACATACTTGAATACTTTTACTTGCCACTTGCTGTCTGCTATTTCCAGAATCTGCCCTTCTAAAACAGTGCTACTATCGACCTGCCCCTGTCCTTCGGTCTCCACTTCGACCAAATTACCGTAACTCTGCTGGTAAATCTTGATTCCTTCATATCGCAGAGGATGGTTAACGCTGATGGTACTCTGCTGTTCCAGCTTGCTGTTTTTATATAGGCTTACATGGGATAAATACTGGGAAGGCATGCTGTTTTCATACAGTTCAATTTCAAAACCCTCCAGTTGGATATTAACCCCCACTCCGCTTTTATCCTGAGCAATGAGGGCCTGTTCCCCCTCAGCCAGTCTTAGCGTAGCGCTTTCTCCAAACCAGTTATTGATCATCCCCCCAATGAGGATCAAAATCACTCCGATATGCAGAATTATCAAGCTCCACTGTCGCAATCCCCCTATAATGCCGGTGCCCGCACCCCATAGTCTCTTGATTCGCCGGCATCTATTAAAGGTGCATATGCTTAGGTTGAAAAACAGGATAATGATAAGGATATTAAATAAAATCAGGTGGTTAAAGCTATCAGGCAGCAGGGTACTTCCCAGGGCTGAGAATAGCGCCAACAAGGCTAATAACAGCACTCCCGCTTTCATAGATGAAAAAGCTTTTAAAACTTTATGAAATAATTCCGGCATGTTCATTCCCCCGACTCGCTAAACGAGAAGACAGACTCCTGTTGCGCTTGAACCATCTTAACCCCTGAAGTCCTTTACTTCTCTTGCCCTGGCCATTGCCTACATTGTACCTTTTTTTCTGACTCTTGCCTTTATATAAATCAACAATTTCCCCCTTTTTTATTTGGTCAGGTATCCAAACCAACTGCTTGATAAGCTTTGTGAAAAGCCGTAGTAAGGAATACTTTAAGATAAATGTCCATAATAAAGAAAATACTTGCCTCTCCTGTATATACTACCCATTAGCTGCTTTAAAGTGGCCAACTCCACCCCCATCATAACAGCTATTCCAGAAGCAGCAAGTATTAGTTTATTACTAAAAATAGTATTTGATACCAACTCAAGCTATATTGTCTGCTTAGCTAATTTCCTGCCAGCTCAGCATTTTTCTTCTTACCGGCTGAAGCCCGGCATTCATAACAGGCCAGAATTAGTAAGTCCAGTTCCTGACTGGTTTTGATTATTTCGGTATGGCTTAGGACTCCCCCCTGTTCCCTGATCAGTTTATTTAAACTCTGGCGTTTTTCGTTAATCTGTACCATTATCCGGCATTCCTGACAATTCACATCCAGCCTCCTTTACCACATGACGTCCCCGGGTATATAATGATTAAGTAAAGGTTGGTAAAACCTGATATCACACCACTTCTTGGATTCGACTTCCATTATAATCCAAGGCTTTATGAAAATCTTTTAGAGCCTGCCCCAGTTTTTTCACTTAAATTTAGTATCAGCCCCCAATCGCATATAAAAATACCCCATGATACCATAAAAATATACCAACACCTTCTTGTTTTAGCTTGTTGTCATAGGAAATTCCTATAAGAGAGGAGAATGACTATGAGTTTAGAAGAAAACGTCAAAAAAGG
>JAAYNQ010000204.1 GCA_012520725.1 Syntrophomonadaceae bacterium
ACATTTTCTTCGGGAATGCCTTTTATTAAGTTCCTTAACTCTATAATCATCTGGCCATCCAGCTGCCAGGAGAAGTCATAATGCACAGCTTTCATTTTGACTCGATGAGCGTAAACCACATCTTGCCGTTTACTATCCTCATGAACCCATTCAAAAGGTTCACCAAATAAGCGTTGCGCAAATTGCGATATTTCAAAGGCTTCTTCCATACCCCGCCCTAGAGTTGCACTGCTGGCAATACATTGAATCTTATCCATTCTTCCAGCTAGTACTCTATCTTTTAGCCTTCTCAGAAGCATAGCGGTTTCAATTCCCTTGGCGCCTGAAAAGGTGTGCGCTTCATCGATAACTATGTATTTCCATTTTCCTGCATAGGGGCCGTCAAAAAACACACTATCTTCTGGGCGTAACAGCAAGTACTCAAGCATAGCATAGTTTGTCAACAATATGTGGGGCGGTGTTTTCTTCATTTGGGTACGGGAAATCAATTCATTTTTCAATGGTTCCTCTACAAATACTTCAATGTATTTCTCATATGCCTTCCCGAATTCTTGTTCAGTTTCTCCAGTATACCTGCCAAAAGTGATTTCAGGACATGATTTCAATAATTCCCTTAAGCGTTTAATCTGATCGTTGGCCAGTGCATTCATGGGATATAACAGCAATGCCCGTACTCCTGGATCCAAAGTGCCTGCGGATAATTCACCCAGGAGATCACTTAATATAGGGATTAAGAATGATTCAGTCTTGCCACTGCCTGTACCTGTAGCCACCACCACATTTCGCTTTCCCGCCAGAATCTTTCTAATCGCAATCTCCTGATGCTTATAAAGACTTCGTTCTAGAGGCAGGGCATCATTATTTAAACGCAAGAATGCCTGAGGGATTATTCCTTCATCGATTAATTCCAGAATGTTTTTTCCTTTTTCAAACTCCGGAGTAGCTTCTAAAATCGGTCCCTTGATAAATCTGCTTTTTTCTGTCAAATTTGCTCTGAATTGATTCTGAAGGGATTCATTTTGGAGCTTGAATGTAGTCGTTAAATAACTGAAGTAACTCTCTGATATAAGTTTTGTTGCTGCTATGGGATTAATACTCACTATTAACCCTCCCCCCCATCTGCTTTATTACTACAACTTCTCTTGCCCATAAATACATAACAAAAGATTTAACATCGTCCAAATAAAGCTGCTCTCTTATCTCCACACCAGGCATTCCATCATTATTTAATTCCTTTCTGGAAATAAGCGGCCAGGGCGACGCTAATTTATAGAAGTCACTATAATACTGGTTGATATATTCACTAGTTTTTAACGCAAGTATCAATTCTCCGTCTACGTTGTTAATATTGTACTTAAAGCTTTTACAGCCTTTACTATAATGCTTTGAATGCCAGAATTCTTGTGAGGGAAGAATTTTCCCCTTTTGCTCGCATCTACTATCAGTACAAATCACTGCTTTGGTGAACAATTTTAATACTGCACGATTGTTCTTGCCTGAATATTCCAGTGTGCCTTTGTTAACGCTACATCTAACTTCGCCCTCTTCCCGGAGCCAAGTGTCCATTATTTCCTTCACCACATTAGATTCCAGTCTATCGTATACTTTATGCTTATCCAATATGGCCTTGAAATTGATCTCAATATATTGATAAGGAATAGCTGTTTGAGGAGGTAAATCCCTCAGTGCTATGTTTATGGGTGCTGCACCAGGAATTAAATATTGAAACATATATGACTGGACCGAATGAGCAATAAATACCACCCAGTGAACAATGTTTTTCATGGAGTCTCCTTTATCACCAGATGTATATTCATCCTGAATGCCTAATCTGGCTTGGAAGTTGCCGCTTCTCTTTATTTTTGCAGAATTCATCCAAATCCGGGTCTGCTTACTTGAAGTGCCAACCATAAGAACTGTGAGGGTATCAAAAGATTTAAGGTTCCATGCTCTACCATATATTGAGACTCGGTTGGAATTCTCCCAATCCAATTTGAGTGAATCTATCCATGGATTACCGGTACTTATGAATTGCGTAAAGACGTTATAATTATTTAATGGGTATCTATCTTTTTGATAGGACAATGCCCAATTATTTGTGTCAACAAACTCTAGCAAGTAGTCACCGGTCTTAAATGATCCTTTATCAATATACAATTCATTGTTGCCGGCAGGTATGGCAATTTGGCGGGGCGATTCCCAGGGTGAAGTATAATCCCATATTAGCAGTCGAGGGTTTATCCTCTTCCCCAGTTCATCCCACTTTATATATAATTGATCCTCATCAAGGTCAATAACTTCAGCATTGTATACTTCCCAACGGCATCTCACTGTGAATAAGAAAACCTGGCTGATCATTTCTCTGCTGTTCCATAATCCCGATTTGGATTTGTAAACCAGGAGTTGAAAAGAGCAGAGAGTTTGTTCAGCTTCTCGCAGACTATCCCTGAAACTCAACAGATTAAACTGTGCTTTCCCTAAGTAAAGCTTGGTTTCTGATTTTTGCTCTGCACCATCAATGCCGATTTCTGCATAAATCGTTCCTTTAGCTGGAATAGCCAAGTCCAACAGCAACTGTGATGAATCCCAAACATCAAGATTTATTTCTCGGATATTTCTATAATCTAGAATAACCGTCTCATCCCACCGTAGGGTCCATTTTATTATAGGAATGGGGATTATAAGGGATAGACAATCCCGCTGTTCCTTTAATTCGACAATAATTTCACCTGATATATGTTCTTCAGATGCATTTATCGTAATAATAAATACATCATCTTCCTGATTTGTTATTTGAGCTGGAGCATTTGCCTTAAATCCTGTATCAGCTGGCAAAATTAAGGTTAAATTGGCGGTATCCTGCACACTATATAAGGATGCATCGAATTCATAATCTAAATATGGCAACACTACAAAATCGATCTGCTGCCGAATCCAGTGTGCGCCCAAAACGGCAATAGAATACCATCCGCATGTTTTCCCCCCAGTATTAATAATATCCTCCAAGTCAATGCATAACTCACCATCTATAATTTCTTGATTCACAAATTCATTTAGATACAAATGATTGACTTCTATCGGATTATGGTAACCTTTATACACGAACAATTGCCAACTACCAATTAAGTTATTATCTTCAATAGTAATCTTAAGCAACTCGGGAACCTGCACATAAGGAGCAATACCTTCAACTAAAAGGTTATCTTTTTGAATTCCTCCGATTAACCCAACAGTTGTCACTGCTTTCTCTAGCTCGATTTCAAAAATGCTATTATCAGCCTTTATCAATCCGATCGAACTTGCTGACTTTAATTCTATCTTAACAGTACAGCATCGTTCCTGAATGCCCCTTAGTAGTAATTCTTCCACTACCATACTATCATCAGCTAGTCGATATCCAGGTGACAATACCAACCATGTGCAATCAACCGACTGATTAAGCTTTCTGCTTTTACCATCGATTGAAAAAGCCATATAGGGAGTTTCCTCTGATAAACCGTTAACATTCCAGCTTTTAGCTACTTGCTTATCGATCTCCAATTCTACATAGCAATTACAGGGCATATCTACTTCATATTCTACTGCTGAAATTTCACATTTGGCAGGATCTCCCATGCTGTTTTGAATCGA
>JAAYNQ010000028.1 GCA_012520725.1 Syntrophomonadaceae bacterium
CCGGCTGCTCCTTCTACCCTTACCCGGACTCCCTGTTCATCATTGGAGCCACCTGTTCCCCCATTGGGACCAATACTATAATTGATATTGGCCTTAACCAGAGCAGAAACCGCTATTAAGGCTTGACGGGTAGCCATGTCATCTTTAGGCCCCCCTGGGGTATGGGAAAAGGAATAATCTCCCAACTGCAAGGCAAACAAGGCATCTATCATGGTCTTTTCATTCTTTATCCACCCAGCTGAAGTAATATCTTCACCTATAGCAGTTAATCCCCTTATAACACTGGCTATTGACTCGGTGTTCTCCGCCTCACCGCTGCTGAATCCACCACTATCCAACTGTATTTCCTTAAGACAGTCTTTAATCTGATCGATTGTATCAGTAACACCGGGTATATCAATGTGGGTAGACAATGCTAATAAAGCCAATCCTGTTATATCCGGATCTGCTTTACTTCCGCTTAAGGCAAAACCGCCATCACTGCTTTGCTGGGCTATTAAATAATCAATAGCCTTGTCAACTCGATAATCCCCTTCTGTTTTATCCAAGGCAATGATCGACCATATAGTATTGTTGATACTCCCTGGAAAAGCGCCGGACTCTGTCTGCATATTGGAGAGTTCGGCCAGCAGATTTCTGCCATCAATATCACTAGGGTCTTGTCCCAATGCTTCCATGGCAAGTATAGTGCTGCTGTACTTAAGTGCCGGGGATTCACTATCCAGGGATCCAACACCCAAATCAGGTAGTTGCCATGGATCATCTGACAAATCTACCCCTGCATCACTTAAAGCAATTATTTCCTCCCAGTTATCCAATGATGTTTTGTGGTTTTCATAATAAGAAACAATTTCATCCATAGCTTCAGTCAAGGTTCTGGTATCAGATGCAGATACAAGACTTGGATTAATTACTGGAACTATCATGGTCAAAAGCAGTATAGCAATCAGCATACAAACCCATATGGATTCTGCTTTCAGTCTACTTAACATTTCTATCCCTCCATTCAAGTTTTCAAATATGAATACTCAACTATTGCGCAGCCGCTTGCTGCCAGTCTTTAAGTCCCATACTTGTAAACCCTGGAGATGCAATAGAATCAAGATGCATGTATTAATTTCCTTATTTAAAAATAAATGGAACCCCGTCAGCGTAAACGGAGTTCCTATTAAGAAGGGCATTTTCAAGTAATGGGAACACTCGCCTATTCCGCGTAGACTATGGTGTTCATTTCAGCAGGTCCCGGTCTCCTGGCTCGGGTTCATCGTTTCTCCACGCCTTCCCGGATTCTAGCTTCCAGTGGCTACTGTGGATTCGCTCTCCCTTACAGTGGCGCGACCACGCCGGATTCTAACCGGCTTCCCGGGTTTCTGCCTAATAAACATATTTAGTTAACTTCAGAGTTTTTCTGGCAAACTGCTCTAGACTGATACTATTCTCTCAGATTAAAGCAAATTATACAGCAATAGCAGATGATAGTAAAATACTAGGCCAGGGGGATGGCGCCAATCTCATCCGGCAAAACTGTTATTTTTTCCACTCCAGTTGGGGTAAGTAGCCAGGTATTTTCTATACCGGCTATACCTAAACCAGGTAAAACAAATTTGGGTTCCAGGGCTATCACCATTCCCGCTTCCAAGGGAGTATTAAAACCGGGAGCAATTACTGGCCGTTCATCCAATTCCAGCCCTACCCCATGCCCAACAAATCTTACCCTTTCGGCACCATATCCCATAAAATTATGACTTAGTCCAGCTTTCTCCGCTATACTAACAGCGGTATCATATAGCTCACTGGCCATAACTCCTGGTTTAGCCAGGGTTACCAACGTTTCCTGTATTTCCAGCGCCACTTGGAAAGCGTATTTTAACCGGTGGGCCAGGTCTCCAACCACATATAAACGGGTCTGATCAACATTATATCCCTCAAATACCCCCACATAGTCCAGGTAAACAGGATCACCTATTTGTATGACCCTATTTCCCGGTCCCTGGGGATAAAAAGCACCCATACCCATTCCTGCCGTGACCCCGTCATTAAAACTGGCCATACAAGCATTGGAACCGGACAAAAAGTGGCCATAGAAAAACTCCTGATTGAAACCACGCATACGCGACAAGCCCATATGCTCATGGTCTCTCAATTCTTTTTCTACCCGGGCTGCAATTTCCAATTCAGATAGTCCCGGTTTGATCAGCTCAGGAAGCACTTTGAAAACATCTGCCATCTTTTTACCGGCCGCCTTAATAATAGCTATCTCATAAGGAGTCTTGATAGCTCGTAAATCTCCAATCCACCCGCTGGCATCCAGCAATGTGCTATCAGGGAATAGCCTTTGAACACTGTGGTAAAGTGTAACGGGAATAACGTCGAACTCCAACCCCAATCTAGCAGGGGATGGATAACCCATTTCCTTAATATGATCTGGAATATACTTGTAATTCTGGCTCGGAATAATATTCCACGGACATTCATTAGCAGCACGAGTCAGGCTTTTCCGGCAGAATAATAAGGGTTCACCTTCGGCTGGAACATAAAGCCTCGCATTTTGCATAGTGCCGCTAAAATAGTACAGGTCAACATTCTGCAAAATCAAAACCGCATCACAATCATGGGCTAGCATCTTATCCTGCAAACCTTTAATCCTGCGGTACAGGTCCTCTTTTAAGGCCATCTCCCTTCTCCCTTCCTATTATCGGGTCTGACCTGACCCAAAAAGCAGCTCAGTCTAAATTGCAAGCATATTTACGGTCAAAACCGCTTAATCACGCTTAATCAGCAGTTTTGATTATCACTTGTATGCTCCTACAGCATTCATCATTTTTGACAATAAAGTGGTCCGGTCTCTCCATTAATAGATAATCGCCACTGGACTCTATGATCAGATCTTCTTTAGTCAAGTTGCCCTCTTTGGGAATAAACAGAGGACGCCCCAGGGGGATAACAGCTTCCTTAATAATAGCCATTTCTTACCTCCTTTTAATTATCGACACCAAGCATCGCTTAATTATTGTTCAAAGGACCTAGGTCCAATACTCCTGAATAAGCTCTGGCTGGAATATGCCCCGGTCGGTGATTATGGCACTTATCAGTTCAGCCGGAGTCAGATCAAAAGCTGGATAAAAGCCCTGGACTCCATCTCCGCTAATTAAGTGGCCGGCATAAGACAGTACTTCTCCGGGATCACGTATTTCTATAGGAATATCTGCTGCATGGTTTGATTTTCTATCCGGCCCTGAATAGCCCAGTATATAAAAAGGCAATTGATGATAGTGAGCAGCCAGGGCCAGTTGAAAGGTACCCACCTTATTGGCTACGGTACCATCCAAGGCTATTCTATCAGCGGCAGTAAATACCTTATTAATCATGCCTGCCGCCATACAGTAGGCAGCCATGTTATCACTGATAAGTGTTACCGGGATATTCAAGGCTGCCACCGAAGGAGCCGTAAGCCGGGCTCCTTGCAAATACGGCCTGGTTTCGCATGCGATTACCTTTATTCTTTTTTTATTACTTGAGGCCATTTGCAACATATATAGCAGGGCAGGTCCGGGAAAGCAGTGAGTTAGAATAGTATCACCATCCTGTAATAGCTGCTCGGCCCACTCCCCGGTAAGTTCGGATCGCCGTTGCTGTTTTTGAATCGCCTGCCGGATGATCAGCAGTATTTGATCAGCCGGGCTAAGCCGGTCATCCAGGCTGTTCATTATTTTATCCAGCAAAGATTTCAGGTAATGACCGGTAGGGCGAGTGTTTATCAAACGTTGGTAAGGTTCTTGTAGACACTGCTTAGCCTGAATCCTGTAGCTGCACTTGGACTCCAATTCCTTGGCTGCCAGATACAAGCCATAGGCTGCAGCTATAGCTATATCCCCTGCTCCCTGCACTGCCATACTTTCAATGGCCTGGGCCACTTGTTCGCAATCAGAGCAAAGCAGTTCTTCCACTTTTCTGGGGAAACCACGCCGATCTATAATTATCAACTTTTCATCCCGTAGAAAAACCGTATAATTAATATCCATCAATAAAGGTCTGGACAAGAACTACTTAATCCTCCTCCACTAAGCCAGGGCCTATGATTTCTATTCCTTTTTGGCCATATTTCGGCCAAAGGGCTGCACATACCCTTCACGATCACCTTGATAGATGAATTCCACTGCCATGGCAGCCGCTTCCACCACCATGTTCATACAATTGCGAAAGCGATTTTTGTCAAACCATTCCGGATAGTCTTTATTCAGAGTTTCACAGTCTACCGCCCCGAACTTTTCAGCAAACCTATGAGGAATCTGATTGATAAAGCGATAACGCCCCGGATTGCCATATAATCCGTCAATTATTTCCTGCATGGTACCCTCAGTAGGCCGGCGACGGCCGTGAACTGCTCCCACCCCCATTATGGCAGCAACCAGGGCCCCACAGGTTCCCCCGTACAAACCCATACCACCTCCGAAGGGAGTAGCTAGAGCTACGCTTTCCGGTGCAAAGTCAATCAAGCCTACATCTACTAAAGCCAGGTAGACCGACTCCGCACAATTGGGGCCATTTTTAAAATAGTTCTTGGCCGCTTGCCGGGCCCGTTCTTTCATTTCCTCTTCTGGAACCTGTTTAATAAGATCCATAATCTATCCTCCTTTGGCTATCAAGGGAATATATACAGTGCTTTACTCAAGGTTTACAGCTTCCTGAATCCATTCAATGATGGATTCGGTGCTGGCACTGGGCGAAAACACCCGGGCTAAGGTACCGGCTTCTACCAGCACCTTTTGATCCTGAGGGGGAATGAACCCTTCCGCGAAAACAATAATCTTTTCACCCGCTCTCTGGGCTAAACGCTGTTTAAGTTCGGGGAACACAGTCATGTGCAAGCCATTGTAGACACTGATTCCTATCACATCAACTGAGTTGCTTATACTCTCATCCACTATCTCTTCCAGACTCCGATATAAACCAGTGTAAATTACCTCCATATCACCGACTTCTCTAAGCCCACGGGCTAAAGCTCGTATTTTTTTATTCTGGGAATCCAGCCCAGTTTTCCCTAATAAAACCTTTATCTTCGCGATTGAATCCACCTCCCCCTCCCAATCGATCACTTATTCATATACCTTTTGGCTATTTCCTCAGCTAGGGAATATGGATCAGTTTCCTTGGCCATCAGCTGTTTGACCATAATGTCAAATTCCCCAGTGGCAGCCAGTTCGTTTAAAACCGGTTCCAAAATGGCAGAACGCAGAGCATCGTTAATTTCCGTTATGACCTTACGAGTAGCCCTTTCCTGTAATTGATTGTTTTCTACCAGATGACGGTGGTGTTCCTCAATCTTGTCACACAGCTGTTCTACTGCAGAAGCAAAAGAATGTGGCTCCAGGCAGCTTTCCAACATCATAATAGGAGGACGCCAACCGCTGGGAAAATGGCCCGAGTCCAGCATATTTAAAGTTTCCTTATATAGTTTCCTGGCGCCATCTCTATCGGCCTTGTTAATCACAAAAATATCAGCAATTTCCATGAGTCCTGCTTTGATGGCTTGGATTTCATCACCCATCCCCGGTACCAACACAACTAAAACGGTATGGGCATGATTGATAATATCAACTTCCTGCTGTCCTACACCTACCGTCTCTACCAGGATAATATCCTTGCCCATTACATCCA
>JAAYNQ010000029.1 GCA_012520725.1 Syntrophomonadaceae bacterium
CGACCTGCGGTCGCCCGCAATGATTGCCTATTTTTCAGGGAATAAAGCATTTTGATGCATATTCTACCGGGAAACACCATTGATTAGAAAATTTATGGCTATACCCGGCGGGCGGTCGAAGACCGCTACAGGCAACCTCTCACTGGAATCAACGTTACCCTTATCCGGATTTTAGTAAAATATAAAAGAGGCTGCCCTTATATTCTTGAGGCAGCCTCAATATTGTCCTATTTTCGCTTAATTGTTATTTGGCGTATTCCACCGACCTGGTCTCTCTTATTACCACAACTTTTATCTGTCCCGGGTATTCTAATTCCTGTTCCACCCGATTAGCTATATCCCGAGCCAGGTTTATGGACTGCAGGTCATCAATCTGTTCAGGTTTAACAATAATTCTAATTTCCCGGCCGGCCTGTATGGCAAAGGACTTATCTACTCCTTCAAAAGAATCGGCCAGTCCTTCCAGTTTTTCTAGTCGTTTAATATAAGCTTCCAGGGTCTCTCTTCTAGCCCCAGGTCTGGAGGCTGATATAGCATCAGCCGCTTGTACCAGGATAGCTTCAATGGTCAGCGGGTCTATATCACCATGATGGGCTGCTATGCAGTGAATCACCTCTTTGTTTTCCCGGTATTTTTTGGCCAGATCTATGCCTATTTCCACATGAGGTCCTGCCACTTCGTGATCCACAGCTTTACCGATATCATGTAACAATCCCGCCCGTTTGGCTAAATTAACATCCACGTCCAGTTCAGCCGCCATGACTCCAGCTAAATGTGCCACTTCGATTGAATGCTTCAACACATTCTGACCGTAACTGGTTCGATATCTCAATCTACCCAAGAGTTTAATGATTTCCGGATGCAAACCATGCACCCCTACTTCAAATGCTGCTTCTTCACCAATTTCCCTCAATTGCTGCTCAATTTCCTTTTGAGCTTTGTTAACCATTTCTTCAATACGAGCAGGGTGGATTCTTCCATCCGAAACCAAATGCTCCAGAGCATAACGGGCTATTTCCCTTCTGATTGGATCAAAGGAGGATAATATTACCGCTTCAGGAGTATCATCAATAATCAAATCAACTCCGGTCATGGTTTCAAAAGTCCTTATATTCCTGCCTTCTCGACCAATAATCCTGCCTTTCATTTCATCATTAGGCAGTGCTACCACCGATACGGTAGTTTCTGAAACCACATCAGCGGCACATTTCTGAATAGCCAGTGATACTATGTTTCTCGCTCGTTTGTTGGCTTCTTCTCGTGCTTCAGACTCGATATTCTTTATCATAACCGCCGTTTCCTGCCTGATCTGCTGCTCTACATTGTTTAACAGCAGTTCTTTGGCTGCTTCGGAAGTTAATCCAGATAGCCTCTCCAATTCTTTAAGTTGCTGGGAGAGTACTATCTGTAATTCCTGCTCGGCTCTCTCGGTCTGCCTTATCTTATCCTGAAGGACCTGATCTTTTTTCTCCAGAACGTCTGTTTTCTTATCCAACATCTCTTCTTTTTGGATAATTCTTCTCTCCAGACGATCCAGTTCCCTGCGCCGGTCACGAATATCTTTCTCTGATTCCTGTCGGTTGCGGTGTATTTCCTCTTTGGCCTCCAGTAAGATTTCTTTAGATCTGGCCTCGGCATCCTTGACAGCTTCCTCTTTTATCCGATTAGCCTCTTCCTCGGCAGCGCCGATTTTGCTTTCCCCAATAAATCTCCTGGCATAATAACCAAAGGTTATTCCCACCGCTAATGCAAGCATAATTGCAATAAATGTTAATACTGTACTACCTATATTGGTCACCTCCTTTATAAAAAAATAATAATTACACAACCCCTATACTTATAAACAAAAAAACCGAGTAAAAAACTCGGTTTGATAGAAGCCACCTGTCGTTTTTGAATGTATCTATCTCTTCCCTATTTACACACAGCTATTATGACACCCAAATTTTTAGCAGCATAAACACGAGAATTGATTAAGTCTTAACCCTTCAGACATTACGCTTATATCTATATTTACATGTATAATCTGGTATGAATATATCATACTCAATATTCTACTCTATCAACATGTCAAAAAATCTATATAAAACAAGCGTCTATATGGTCAAGTCATTCACCAGGCAGCACTTCTATCCTGAGTTCTATTCCCATTGTAGTTACTTTACTTTATAGTGTCAAGATTACTATCAGAGTTACCACTAAGCTGATCAGGCATCATTCGCTTTCTTATCTTATCCTGTAGCATCAGGCAGAAATCCGGATTGCTTTTTATATATTCCTTGGCGTTTTCCCGCCCCTGACCCAGTCTTTCTCCCTCATAGGAATACCAGGAACCAGATTTTTGAATTATATCCATGCCGGCGGCAATATCCAGCAGATCTCCTTCCCGGGAGATGCCACTGCCATACATTATGTCGAATTCTGCTGATTTAAAAGGAGGTGCAACTTTGTTCTTAACCACCTTGGCCTTGGTACGATTACCTATTAATTCTGTCCCCTGTTTAATAACATCACCCTTGCGGACCTCAACCCGCACTGAAGAATAGAACTTCAAGGCTCTTCCCCCGGTAGTGGTCTCAGGATTGCCGTAAATAACCCCTACCTTTTCCCGAATCTGGTTTATAAAAATACAACAAGCTCTGGAACGGCTTATATGAGCGGTAAGTTTGCGCAAGGCTTGTGACATCAAACGGGCCTGCAAGCCCACATGCACGTCCCCCATTTCACCATCCAGCTCGGCTTTAGGTACCAAAGCCGCTACCGAATCAATAACCACCACATCAATGGCACCGCTTCTGACCAAAGCTTCCGCTATCTCCAGAGCCTGTTCACCGCTGTCCGGTTGAGCCACCAACAGATTATTAATATCCACTCCCAGTTTTCTAGCATACAGAGGATCCAGGGCATGTTCCGCATCTACAAAAGCAGCCATTCCACCCTCAGACTGAGCTTGGGCAATGACATGCAAGGCCACCGTAGTTTTACCCGAAGATTCAGGTCCAAATATCTCCACTACTCTTCCCCGGGGCAGTCCACCTACTCCCAGGGCCAGATCCAGAGACATACACCCGGTAGAAATAACCTCTACATTCATATGGCTGTTCTCACCCAGCCTCATAATGGCACCACGGCCAAACTGCTTCTCAATATTCTTTATGGTACTTTCCAGAGCATCTATTTTGCCCTGATTAATATCTTTACCAGTCAAAGTTTCACCCTCCTCAAACATATGTTCGCTTTTTACAATATTATCCTAAAAGTTTAACCCCTGTCAACAGAAAGAAATGGGATTTGGCCAGCAGAGCGAAATCCCCCTTATTGAGCTTAATCGATAGCACCATACTGGTATTGAAATGAAGGGGATTCTAGTCCATATTCTTAAAACTCAATCAGCAAGTTTCATCCGGTCCAAAATTAAATATTCCGGCCCCTTTCTGGAAAGGCGGCTTTCCATCAGGTAAAACTCCCGAACTGGAAAAGGTCTATTATCAATGGGGGGTAGATTATCCAGGATCGACAGTAAATCCTGCAGCTTGCGGTGAGAGCGGAATCGACCCAGGGTCAAATGGAAATGGCGTTTATAGTCCGGTTTGAAACCCAGGTCCTGTAAACCCATATCAATTCTCTGTCCCAGTTCCCGAGCGGGACCAAGCTGTCCTGACAAGCCCAGAAACAATACCCGGGGCTGTTTTAGGTTGGGGAAAGCACCGGGCTGGGACAGGGCCAGATTAAATGCTTTAATCTCCTTGGCTGCTTTAGCCAGTTCCTGGCTTATTACCACTATTTCTTTCTGATCTACTTCCCCCAAAAACTTCAAGGTAATATGGTAATTATCATCTTCCACCCATTTAATATCGGCTCCACTTGGCCTTAAACTCTCTCTGATCCTGCCGACGCAGAGCTTGACCTGCTCTGGAATCTGAATAGCAATAAAAACACGCATGGGTATTACCTCTCCTCGTCCATCAGTATTCTACGTACGGTATCCAGTGCACTTTTGGCGGCCAGCATCCTGATCATATCCCTTTGTCCCCCTAGTCTGACTTCCTTTATGGTACAGCTGTCCCTGTATAGTACTGCAATATAAACCAAACCCACCGGTTTTTCTTCACTTCCTCCACTTGGACCGGCTATACCGGTAATGGCCACCCCCAGATCGGTCCCTGACCTATGTACCAGTCCACGAACCATGGCTTCAGCACACTCCCGGCTGACTGCTCCAAAATTCTCCAGCAAATCCTGGCTTACACCCAATAGCCGCTGTTTGGCCTCATTGCTGTAGGATATCACCCCACCCCAAAAGTAAGCAGAACTGCCCGGAAGATCAGTCAGGATTTTGCCTAAGAGTCCTCCGGTGCATGATTCGGCCACGGCTATGGTCTTATTCCTTTGTATCAAAGTACTAACCGTTACCTGTAGCAGATCATCCTGGTCTATCCCAAAAACATGGAGTCCCAGTCTGGCCTTAACTTGGGCCGTAATCTGATCCAGGCGTTGCCGGCGATGGGTTTCCCCTTCTTCGAACACCTGTATGCCGATGTGAATCTCACCCGCCTTAGCAGTTAAGGCCATGTTATATCCCTGGGGTTTTTCAATTAATTCTCCCAGCATTACTTCCAACTGGGATTCACCCGGCCCAAAAACCTTGATTACCCTATGGGCTGAATTCTGCTTGGACAAAACATAATCAGCAATAAGCAGGGGTTCCAACTCCTTGTGATACATGGATCTCATTTCATGGGGAGGCCCCGGCAGCAAGACTATCAGTTTGGAATCCTTCCTCAGGTACATGCCGGGAGCAGTTCCCCGCTCATTCCGTAGGATAACGGCCTCGGGGGGAAACATGGCCTGTTTCATATTGCTGGGGGGCATAGGGCGTCCTCTTTTCATAAAATAGGCCTTAACCCTTTCTGCTTCCTCCTCCACCAGCACCGCCTTACAATTCATAACTCTACATGCCATATCTTTGGTCAAATCATCCTTGGTAGGTCCCAGCCCGCCACTGCAAATAAGTATATCGGCTCGCCTTAGCCCCTGCTCAAAAGCCTCCCTTATATCCCGGGCATCATCACCTACCACTACCTTGCCCTCAACTTTTATGCCCAGTTCCGTAAGCCGCTGGGACAGAAAAAGCGAATTAGTATCTACCGTGCTTCCCAACAACAGCTCCGTTCCAGTGGACACAATATAAGCCCTTAACATAAAAACCTCTCCTATGTGAGCAGCTGACAGAACTCCTCGTACACAACTCATTTAATTATGTAAGCAGGAGACTGTCCCTCTCTTACCATAAATTTTTCCTGGATACTATCTCTTTTATAAGCTTATCCTCTTACTCCCGGTATAATCAATCATTTATTATTATAAAATTAAATAAAGATAATGAGGAAACTGATCCGTCTCCTCATTATCTTTTTCAGCCTGTGGCTTGAAAGTTTTATAACCTACAGCAGTTATTCGGGTAATCTGCCTTATAATCAGGTCTTTCTTGTCTAAACCAATGCAAGTGAGAATCACGCCTGTTTGGGGCAGAATATATAAATCACCGGGCCTTTATGGCTTGCTGCTTCATCAATTGCTAAGTGATATCCTAATGCCTTACGGTCGAAACCGCTCTCCTGCTGGATTCGAGGAGTTCCAGGAAACGGGTCCGATTAAGGGTTTCTTCGTCTAGAATGGTTTCCGCCAGGGAGAATAAGCTTTTCTGATGCTTCAATAAAAGGTCCCGGGTTTTCTCTTCCAATCTGCCTATTATTTCTTTACACTCTTTATAAATAATTTCATCCGGGCTGTCGCTTCGCCTCACCACCCCCAGGGATGAAAGGCCGGTTTCTACAATTTGCATGGCCAATTTCCAGCACTGCTCAAAATCGCTGGCTGCTCCGGTGCTGTAATTGCCGTATTTTATCTCTTCCGCCGCTGCCCCAGCCAAAGCTACCATAATATCACCCTCCAGCTCTTCTCTGGTATAAAGATATTGGTCATTCTGAGCACTTTTTCGCATAAAACCTAATGCTCGGCCTCGGGGAATGATAGTCAGTGAAGATACCGAGCCTGGTTTAATCAATTCACTTACCAGGGCATGTCCACTTTCATGAAAGCTTACTCTTTCAATTTCATCCGGGGAAGGTTTTTTATCCAATTTCTCACCCAGAATAACTTTATCAATAGCCTCGTGGAAATGCCTGCGGCTAATACTTGGGACATTTTCTCTAAGGGCTAAAATGGCAGCCTCATTGGTGAGACTCTCCAGATGAGCTCCGGAAAAGCCGAAAGTGGACGCAGCTATCTCATCCAGTATACTGGGATCTTCAAGGGGTTTGTTACGAGCATGTATATCCAGTATTTTCCTTCGCCCTACCCTATCCGGCAGAGTAACCTGAACATGGCGGTCAAAACGGCCCGGCCTAAGTAAAGCAGAATCCAGCATATCAGCTCGATTGGTTGCTCCAATTATCAATATCCTGGGCTCAGACCTAAAGCTTATTCCATCCATCTCTACCAAAAGCTGGTTTAGGGTTTGGTCATATTCCATATGGCTGTTATGACTGCCCCGTTTACCGCCTAGAATTTCTAATTCGTCGATAAATATTATGGCACTCTGGCTGTTTTGTTTACTGGCCTTTTTTCGGGCATCATTGAACAGTTGTCTTACCCTTTTAGCGCCCATTCCGGCATATACTTCAATAAACTCACTACCTGAAGTGGCGATAAAGGCAGAACCAGTATAACTGGCGGCTGCTTTGGCCATCAAGGTTTTCCCTGTACCGGGAGGACCAACCAAAAGCACTCCTTTTAAAGGTCTGATTCCCATTTTTTTTATGGCATCGGGCTTGACAATAAATTCCAGAGCTTCTTCCAATTCTTTGATGGCGCTATCCTGTCCACCGATATGTTCAAATGTAATGCCAGTACCGACTTTTATATCAGCACCAACCTGGTCGAACTTGACTGTTCCTTGCCCCAAATAGAAGAAATAAAAGCCTCCCAGCAAGAGGGTTATGAGTATTAAAGGGGTTACATTTATTCCAATGAAGGCCAGGAATACTATCAGTCCCAGCAACGCTCCAGCTAATGTTTCTTTCATGCTATCTCACCTCATTCTAAGCTGTATCGCCCTTGGAGCTGTTTCGATCCATAATATAATACTGATTCTGGTCTCCATGGGTAAATTGCAGGTATACATGTTCTTGATCAATAAAAATCTTGTATTCAAGTCCCTCTTTATCTGCTACCAGCTTTATCTGTTCCTGCATCCATACAAATTCGTTATTAGCCAGGGCCTGGTAGACAATGGGCTGAATCTGATAATAAACAAGATCCAATTCCCGGCTGTCGCTTCCCTCAACCAGGATTTGGTACTTTTCCTGACCTAACTTGTCCCGGACCAGCTCATCCAATTGCTTGTATTCCTCTTGAAGATTGTCTACTTTACCCAAAGATACCTGCAGCAGATACAGATCATCTTTCTTTTCGATGGTGATGCTTTCTACACCGGGAAGGTCCTTAATCTGGGCCAGCAGGGGATTTTCAATATTGTAGCGGGCATGCAGGTAATTACCTCCCATAGCCAGCCCAAAAGTGATAATCAAAGCCATTATAAATATTAGTATTTTGAACTCATTCTTTTTAGACAAGTGCATTCTCCCCCTTACCCAGCAATTATATCACAGGCCAGCAGTTTGACGGAGCTTCAATATATGGAAGTATAGCGGTTTTGTGGCAACTCTCTTTCCTTGGAGGGAATATCTTCCAGTGGCAAAGGGCCAGGTAAAATCATGAATGTGTGACCACGATCATAGTATAAGTCGACTGGAGCTTAAACCCAGCAGGATTTCGCCATCCTTTCCTAGAAACACTAAGTAATTCAAGCCCATGATATAGCCCAGAAAAAAGAAACCCTTAGGAGGTTAGTATATTGAAAACCAAAATTACTGAAATGTTGGGGATTAAATACCCTATTATTTGTGGTGGAATGCTGTGGCTGGCCGTTCCCCAGTTGGCAGCAGCTATATCCAATGCGGGAGGACTGGGCAATATTACCGCCGGCAACTACAATAACGGAGAAGAACTGCGGGAAGCTATCCGGCAGACCCGCCGGCTGACGGATCAGCCTTTCGGTGTCAATATAACCCTTTTGCCTTCTTTTCGGATTGCGCCTGAAACCTATGATGATTATTTCCGGGTATGTTGTGAAGAAAAGGTGGCGGCTATTGAAGTATCAGGGTCACCAGCCCGGAAGTACCTGGATCAAGTCCAGCAGGCGGGCATCAAAATCTTTCATAAAGTAGGTTCAGTACGGCATGCCAAAAAGATTGAAGAGCTGGGCTATCATGGTGTGTTTGCCGCCGGTATTGAAGAAGGCGGACATCCCTTGAATGATGATGTCAGCACTATGGTTCTGCTTCCCCGTATAGTAGATTCGGTGCAAATAGCGGTAGTGGCAACAGGGGGGATAGCTGACGGCAGAGGCTTGGCGGCAGCTCTGGCCCTGGGAGCCGAAGGGGTTATGATGGCCACCCGATTTATCAACACTCAGGAATGCTTGGCCCATGATAGGATTAAACAGGAGTTCATTAAACGGCAGGAAACCGATACCACCCTTATCTGCAAAAGCCTTAACCTGCAGGGACGGGCCTTAAAAAACCGCCTGGCTAAGACGGTGCTGGAAAGTGAAGCCAGGGGGGCTGGCCCCGAAGAGATCTTTCCCCTGCTCAGCGGTCAGAGGGCAAAAGAAGCCTGGATAACAGGTGATATCGATAATGCAGCCTTTATGATCGGCCAGTCGGTTGGCCTCATCCATGATGTACCAACTTGCCAGGAATTATTAGAGCGGATGGTAGGGGAGGCAAGAGAAATATTAAGGAGCAGATCAGCCCTCTTTAATTAGGAAGCAAGGAGACCAAGTCATAAAGCTAGGATTCCACAAATCGGCTGTTAAAACTTCAAGCAAATAGTTTTATCAGTACAAGAAGGATAAATAAGCTGGGGAGGGCAAAACAGGCCAAGCGATAAGGCGGGATAAGTCCCAATGCAGATTATC
>JAAYNQ010000030.1 GCA_012520725.1 Syntrophomonadaceae bacterium
CAATTCGATAGGAACTTGATTTCCCTAACCGATTGATATCTAACTCATATCTCAGGCTCTCTCGGTCCACGTCTCTCTCTTCTTCTAATGGAGAGCCAATAATACGAACGGCAATCTTATTTGCTGCTCCGTCCCACATTAGAGGTTCCATCCCTCCAGCATTTTGGATATAGGCTGACAGTTCACCTCGTGCTGAAATTGAAATAATTTGTAGCAGACGCAACAAATTAGATTTACCTGATCCGTTTGGCCCAATCAATATATTAAGATCTCCCGGTTTCCAGTTCACTTTTCTCAGCGATCTATAACCACTGACTTCCAACTCTAAAATCTTCACCGTTAGCTCACTCCCTTTCCAAGCACAGCTTCCATATTTATCCTAATGATACTATAACATTGGTTGCAAAAACAGCATAAATAATCTATAAAAACTGCGCCTCAATGGATCCCCCTGCTTAAAAATACCTTTAGCCTCATAGTTTTTATTATGTATTCCTTAATGATAAGTTAAACTATTTAAATCAATTCTATCAGTTTTTCCCATCGCCTGGTAAAAGTGATAAAATATACCCAGACCCTCTGCTAAACCAAAAACAGCCAGGAAGGTGAACGCTATCGGGAAAAACCAACATGTCGTGCCTCATAATGGTCAGTGGGCAGTACGTGGTGCCGGGAATGAAAAGGTTACATCTATTCATAATACGCAAAAAGAGGCAATAACTGCTGCCCGACAAATAGCTCAAAATCAACAATCTGAAGTTGTTATTCATAGACCAGATGGAACTATAAGAGATAAAGACAGCTACGGCTCTGACCCTAATCCTCCCAAGGATAGAAAATTCTAATGCCGGGCAGAGGGTCTCACTTAACACTAGCCGTCTTGGGATAGCCTAAATCTAATTCGATTAAAATTGGCAAACGTTTCGTTATCAGTGTCACTAGCAAAAGTAATTATCGACTCAATATATTCCCATCTAATCAGTAAATACGCTTTTAGTTCTTCTTCCTCCTGATCTTTAGTAATAGGATTACCTTTCCCGTCTGTTACCTTAACACGGTGATAGTTGGGGTTCTCAAGCCACATCCAAAGGTCGTCAACCTCTATATCAGTTGCCGCATAAAGCCTTATTCCCAATGATTTAACTTCTTATGTTGTTTCACAAGTCTTCTGTAGGGTTCATTTAAATGATCATATTCCCACTCATATATAAACCTTTTTCCAGATATTGTTTTATATTTTATAAATACTGGCGTAATACCTTCTCCCCGATTGTACTTACTGCGTGAAACTGTAAAACTCGCTTCTGAGTTAACCGGTATCACAGTAGGACCGGTTGCTTGAATCATAATACTTATATCTTCCTTACCCTCTAAACTTCTTTCAAGGCTATTTAATTTCACATATACTTGAACCCCAATCGCAACTCCTGGACCATAATTTTTAAGGACTACTTCATAATCTTTATCATTTATTCCAAAATTACAAAAATCCACAAATGCAGTATTACTTTCTTCCACCAGTCGCTTTGTTAAACAAACATAACTAGCCGTAACCAAAACTAAAACAATACTGGTAATAGTCTGAACCCAAATAGCACATTCCACTATAATCACCTCCAAAAGTACAGAAGAATAATCTGCTCCGTCTTATTTCGTTGTAATTCGCCTTACGATTATCCTGTTACTACCTCCCCATACATCTCCCATTGTCTGGGGTCGGTAAATGAGCTATTATGCCA
>JAAYNQ010000205.1 GCA_012520725.1 Syntrophomonadaceae bacterium
GCTACGGTTTTCTGTCGGACGGACCGGCGGGCGAGCGCAGCTCGCCCCTACAGGCCTACAACGGTGTTTTGGTCCTGGCGAGAGTTGTAGGGGCGGTCTTCGACCGCCAGCCCGGGTTGGCTACGGTTTTCTGTCGGACGGACCGGCGGGCGAGCGCAGCTCGCCCCTACAGGCATGCACCGGGATTATGGGTACCTGACGGCGGGCGACCGCAGCTCGCCCTAGCCGTTTTTAGGAACACAATAGAACCGTCCGAACCGTCCCCTTGTGTTCCTTTAGGCATTCCTTCTTTGACGCCTAATTATCACCATGGCAGCTAATATAGCTACTATAAATATAGTTATCCAGGTATTCATTATCAACCAGGCCAGGGCGATTACCGGCAGCAGAAGTATTCTTACCATCAGCTTCAAGCCTTCACTTCCAGCAATTACTTGGGCAACCGGTGGTGAATAGGTATAATACATTTTTACCAAAGTTTGTCCCGGCCCATTAGTAAGCAGATAGATATCTCTGAATTGTCTTAAGAGCTTTACGGCCGGGGTCAGTTTGGAGCCAAAAGCAGCCGTAGCTATAAAGCATTCGTCAATGGATTCGGTCTGCCCGGTTAAGGCCACACTATGTGCTGATCCAGCAGCTACTGCTTTCCAAATATTCTCGCTGGCAATCCGGGTGGGATCAATTCTATCTACGGTGCTTCCATCTCCCAGTTGGCCGTCCTCGTTTCTTCCCCAGCCCCATAGGCTGCCGTCGGATTTGAGAGCGATGGTATAACCTTCTCCTATGGCTACTTCTGTCCAGCCGCCTTCATTACCTACTTGGCTCGGAATGGTAAGTTTCTCCGAATTACCATCATCTCCCCAAATCCATAAGCTACCATCAGATTTTATCGCCATCGATTGCGTATTATTGGCAAATACTTTGGCCCAATCAGTGTCGCTGCCGATTTGTGTCGGGGTTATTCTGCCTTCCTCAGTGCCGTTACCTAACTGGCCACTCCAGTTATTTCCCCAGGCCCAGAGGCTGCCATCTGCTTTCAAGGCCAGGTTATGACTGCTCCCGGCCGCAACCGCCCTCCAGTCACTGTCACTGCCAATCCGGGTCGGTTCGACTTTGCTTTCAAAGCTTCCATCACCCAGTTGGCCATTATCATTAAGACCCCAGGCCCAAAGGCTACCATCTTCTCTTATGGCTATACTGTGGGTTTCTCCTGCTGCTATGGCCACCCAGTCACTATAGTCGCTAATCTGGGTGGGCATACTTTGGTAATTAAAAGTACCGTCCCCTAATTGGCCGGCCCAATTCCCTCCCCAGGCCCAGAGGGTCCCGTCCGTCTTTAGAGCCAGGTTGTGGTCGAACCCAGCCGCAATTGCGGTCCAGTCATTATCACTGCCAATTTGCACTGGAGCGGTTTGGCTCAGATTGCTGATGCTGTCGTATCCCCACATCCATAGGGTACCATCTTCTTTAAGGGCTAAAGTCCGGGCATTTGCTGCCGCTAAAGCCTTCCACTTGTCTTCTGGGCTAATCCTGGTAGGACTTATCCGTTTTTCGGTGCTCCCATCACCCAACTGTCCACCCCAATTGGCGCCCCAGGCCCATAGTTCATTTTCACCGCTGCCAGTGTCGATTTCAAATTCCAGCTGCTCATACAGGGTCACTTTTCGGGTATCCTTGTTGTACTGCATTGGTATCACACTTAAAACCAGCTTTAGATGATCATCTTCCTCATAGGTTTCCCACCAATAAATGCTTTCGGGGTAGGTATCCGGCAGTTCATAAGTACCCGTTACCGGACCTTTGGATTTATTAACGGGTATGGCAACTTCCAAGTCAACTGGGCCAGGATATTCTGAAGTTGTATAGTTGGATAAGTTTACCCGTTTGACAAATGTATCAAGGGGAAGTTCAATCTCCTTTACAATCAGAGGCATGACCGGGGCAAAGGCTTCTAGACTATAGTCCCCCTCATTCACAGAGAACCTCTTGCTGCCATCTTCCAAATCAGATACCTCAAAGCTGGGGTCGATAATTATTTTCTCCAGCTTGGACGATTGCGCCGCCCTATTATTTTCGGATGTATTTACTGTACTCAGGGTATTAATGGATCTAAAGCCATGATTAATGGGCTGGGTAGGCAATCCATAGTAAACGGTCCCATATGCCGCATAGGTATTAAAATAATCCTTAAATAAAGGCTGAATCCTCTGCCAGTATTCCTGGTAAGCTTTTTTATGGGCTTCTCCTACTGTGCTAACGCTGGGGTCCAGCAGGTTGTCCAAAAATCTTTGCAACAAGAGATCGTGGTAAGCAACATATTGATTATACCCTATCCCATAGGTGCTGGGTGCTATATAGGAAATCTCCTTAGCCAGCATGCTTCTTACCAGGCTTTTATAGTAATAATCATAATTTCCCACCGGTGAATCATGGGCAATGGAATAGCCGGAATGACATCCGGTACTGATCATTACATGACCAGGTGATTTTTCCA
>JAAYNQ010000206.1 GCA_012520725.1 Syntrophomonadaceae bacterium
AAAATAATGGATCGTTTAGAAGAAATACAAGCTGATACCCGTAAAATAGTGGGCAATATCAGCGTTCTGATGAGCAATTCCAACGGTCTTGCCTTTCTTTCCACTCCCATAGAGGAAAACGCCTTTAAAAAAGTACTCCTGATAAGTGACTTGCATAGCAATCCCCTGGGAGTTCAATTCATTAAGGAGATTTCCTCGGCTTTCCAGGTGGATCTGATCCTGGATGCCGGGGATCTGACTGACCTGGGAACTTCCCTGGAGGCTGAATATGGAGCAGGCATAAGCAGTATTAAAACACCCTATGTGTTCTGTCCGGGAAATCATGATACCCCGGAAATCATAGACTTTGTTAAAAATCTTGACAACGCTACAGTTTTAGAAGGAGGTATTGTAGATATATCTGGAATAAGGATATTGGGCGCAGCTGATCCTCTGTCCGCCAGCAAGGAAGTAGAGATGGAGGATGCTTTGGCCTGGGAAAAGCTTATGCAGGAGCGGGTCAGCGCTTTAAGGAAATCAGCCCAAGAAGAAGAATTGCCTCCTCACCTGCTGGTGGTTCACCACCCCAAAATAGCCCAGCAGCTGGCAGAAGATTTCCCTTTGATTGTTTATGGACATACTCACCAGCAGTCAATCAAAGTAAATAAGGACAGCATTATGCTCAACCCTGGCACCTCAGGAGCAGCAGGTCTGAGAGGGCTCTATGCAAAGCAAGCAGTACCTTATTCGGCTATGGTTCTGTACCTGAATGATGAAGGACTAGCTGCAGCAGTGGATACGGTAAAATATGAGCCCTTTTCCGATCGCTTTTATATTGAGCGTAAACTGCTCCACCCCTCCATGAGAAAGCCGCAAGTATTTTGGAGCGAGGATCCCCTGGCCGAAGAATATGAAATTCATCCCCCAGATGAAAAACAAATCCAAGCCCTGGAAGATGATCTGGATCAAGAAAAGTTATAGTCTTTATACCCGTTTTTGATTCGCCTTAAAAGGTTTTTCTTTAATGTATATACTTAATTCTCCCGCCTTTTTGCCAACTTGACATTAAGCCTGGCATAGCCTATAGTAGGGAAAAGTTGCATGAAATGGGGGATAGCTACATATGGATAATGAAAAAAGAATAATGGATGCCTTTATCAAAGCCGGCAAACCTTTGAGTGCCAAGGAAGCATCTGAACTCTCCGGCTTGGAGAAAAAGGAGGTAGATAAGCTGATTAAGAAATTAAAGGACGGGGGAAAATTGGAATCTCCCAAAAGGTGTTATTACCAGCCGAAATAGTTTCACCCCCAAAGAGCCTATCCCAATTGGCATGGGTTTCTAATCGACAAATAATTGTGGGGGCGGTCAAAGATCGCCCCCAATAATATTGAAAAATTAGACATGGAAATAAACGATTTGCGCGAGATAATGGGGCAGAATTATTAAGCTTGCAGCCGCCTGATTCGCTCATCCAGGTCCGGATGGGTTGAAAGCAACTGCCGTAGGCCCACTTTCTTATCACCACTGATTTTAAAAGTGGCTAAGGCTTCCTGCCGATTGTCCACCAGTTGCAGGGTATCCTTAAGGGATCTTAAGGCTTTGATCATCTTGGACCTGCCGACTAATTCTGCTCCGCCGCTGTCGGCAGCGAATTCACGGTGCCGGGAGTAGGCCATGACTGCAATGCTGGCCAGAATCGACAGCATTATCTGGAATACCAGTATGCTGATAAAATGCACTATAGCTCGGGCCTCTTCTCTTACGAAGCTTGATACTACATAAGCGATGATACGGGACAAGAACACCACAAAGGTATTGACCACTCCCTGCAACAAGGTCATGGTGACCATATCCCCATTGGCAATGTGGGCTACTTCGTGAGCCAACACCCCTTCTACCGCTTCAGTATCCAAGCGCTCCAACAGCCCGCTGGAGACTGCAACCAGGGAGTTATTCCTGGAAGGACCGGTAGCGAAAGCGTTTACCTCGGACGATGGATAAATGCCCACTTCAGGAGTCCTTTCCAGACCCGCTTTTCGAGCCAGATTATCCACCAGACTGAGCAGTTGCCTTTCCCGGTAATTAAGACTGCTCTGAGGTTCGAGAACTTTAACCTGCATCATACTTTTAGCCATCCACTTGGACAGGAGCAGGGAGATAATGGATCCGCTAAAGCCTATGATAGCCGCAAAAATCAACAAACTTAAATAGTCAATACCGCTGGCGGTCAGATAGCTGTTAACCCCCAAAAGGGTAGTGGCAATGACAATAGTGGTCAAAACCAGCAGGTTAACTAATAAAAACATTCCTATTCTCTTCATCTTTTTCACTCTCCTCCTGGTCTGGCTTGCCTAAAAGATATGTAGAGGCTTCCGGCATTATTCTTCATCATAGAGTTCTCTCTGATTTTATATAGATACTATCATTCCCAGGGCGTGGCTGTTTATGGCCTCGCTCAATTTCAGTCTTTGATTTTATATAGATACTATCATTCCTCCTGCCAAAAAACAAGGAGCAGGCTCTTCCGTTTTTCTAAGTACTTGCCTATTTTTCTGGGATGAGATGCCCAGTTTGAGGAAAAGCTAAGGACATTATGAATAAGCTGAAAACTGAATTCGAAGAATTGGAACAGCACCTGCTGGAGGATGAAAAACCTTCCCTCTATCTAAGAGATCTGGCTCAAAACAGGTGGTTCATGGACAGCTATCCCTTTAGCC
>JAAYNQ010000207.1 GCA_012520725.1 Syntrophomonadaceae bacterium
CCCCGTTGTAAGCCTGTAGGGGCGACCTGCGGTCGCCCGCCTGTCCTTCCGCGGGAATATCGTTAGCAAACCCAAACGAGCAATTAATACGCGTTTTGGGCATTTGCCCCGGGCGGTCGAAGACCGCCCCTACAAGTACCACCCGAACCCCCGTTGTAAGCCTGTAGGGGCGACCTGTGGTCGCCCGCCGGTTCATTCGCCGGAATATCGTTAGCAAACCCAAACGAGCAATTAATACGCGTTTTGGGCATTTGCCCCGGGCGGTCGAAGACCGCCCCTACAGGCCTCGACGATTTTTTGGCCCACGATGGGCCGGTGCACAATTGCGCATTTTATTTTCCGGTTTAAAGGAGTTTTCTCATTCAATATAAAATATTTACCAATAGTCGAAAAATTATTATACCAAAGGGCTTGATAGAATGGGGGTATTGAAATGCTACCAAGCGACGGTCTAAAAACGCCACGAGTGGATACTGAAACAGACGGAAAGGTCAGTATTCTTACCTTGAACGCACCGCCGGCCAATGTATTCTCCTCGGCCATGATTGATGCTTTAAATACAGCCTGCAGAAATTTGCCGGAAGAGACGGCCGTACTGATAATCACCGGCGCCGGCCAGCACTCCTTTAGCGCCGGCCTCAGCATTGTGGAACAAGATCAAAACTCAGAAGAAGAGAACCGGGCCTTTTTCTTGCGTTTGTACGGAATGCTGGACATGATCTACCAGCTGCCTTTTCCGGTTATCGCCGCTCTTAATGGCTACACCCTGGGGGGTGGCTTTGAACTGGCCCTTTCCAGCGATATCCGCATTGCAGATGAAACAGCAGTGATGGGCGCAGTTGGAGTCACTCTGGGACTGGTATTCAGCACTCAGAGGCTGGCGCGCCTGGTCGGTTATGGTCGTGCCAAAGAGCTGCTCTTTACCGGCCGCCGCCTGGGGGCCAGAGAAGCTCAGCAGCTAGGCCTGGTTGAGTATGTAGTTCCGGCTGGTACGGCTCTGAGCCAGGCCCGGAAGCTGGCAGCCCAAATTGCTAATCAAGACCCCTATAACCTGCAGGCTATTAAAAAGGCGGTCAATCAAGGCCTGAATCTGGAACTGAACCAGGGGCTGGAAGTTGAACGCCGATACTTGTTTGAGATGTTGAAGACCGATAATTACCGCCAGCGAATCAAGAAATTTGTGGAGAAGAGGTAGCCCGCGTATTCATGCACCAGGATGATAAAGGCTCCAAACAGCGATCAATCAGGGCCTGAATCTGGAACTGAGCCAGGGACTGGAAGTTGAACGCCGATACCTGTTTGAGATGTTGAAGACCGATAATTACCGCCAGCGAATCAAGAAATTTGTGGAGAAGAGGTAGCCCGCGTATTCATGTACCAGGATGATAAAGTTTTTGACAGCGGATCATAGTTCAGCCGGGCGGAATACCGGAATATATCCAAAATCTGCTTCAGCCCAGGCCAATTCTACCGGCAGGCCGATTTTAACTTGCTCCACCGGGCAATCTATAATATTGCTGGGAATTCTTATGCCTTCCTCCAATTCCACCAGGGCATAGATATAGGGCACCCGATGGGCAAATTCCGGTAGATAGCTTTTTCTGACTATGGTATAGGTATAGACCTGTCCCCGTCCCGAGCTCTTTTTCCATTCCATCCCCCCTTGCCAGCAGTGAGGGCATAATTCCCGGGGGTAAAATATATATTGCTGGCAGAGTGAGCAATATTGGATGCTCAAACTGAGATTTCCTTCATCTTTGATGATCTTTTTCCCTTTGTCTTCCATCATCTATCCCTCCCTAATATCAGGCTGGATTGGGTGCTCATGACCCCACCATTGCCATTGACAAAAGCCAGCCTGGGATTCTTAATCTGCCTTTTCCCGGCTTGACCCCTTAGCTGCCGGACTGCCTCGGTCAGGTGTGACATACCTCCGGCATAGGAGGGCTGACCAAAGGAAAGCTGGCCTCCGTGGGTATTGAGGGGCAATGGTCCCCTATAGCTCAGGTCTCTGCTCTCTACCCAGGGGCCGCCGTCCCCTTTGGGGCAGAACCCGGCGTCTTCAATAGTTATTATTACGGTTATGGGGTAACAATCGTAAAGGGATAGCAGATCCATATCGGCGGGTTGGACACCGGCCATGGCAAAAGCCCTGGATGCTGAATCTTTAACCGGGCTATGGGTGATATTATCGGAATAGACAATGGAATTGTGGGTGCAGGCTTCCCCCATTCCCAATAAATAAACCGGGGATTGGGGCATATCCACTGCCCTTTCGCAACTGCTGACTATAAGGGCGGCGGCGCCGCTGCAAGGCCTAACAATCTCCAGCAGGTGAATAGGATCTACGATCAGAGGGGAATTTAATACCTCTTCAATAGTAAGGGCCTTTTGATTGAATAAGGCCTCCGGATTGGCCAGGGCGTTTTCCCGCTGGTCAACGGCGATTTTGGCCATCTGCTCCGGGGTGGTGCCGAACTCATACATATGACGCTGGGCTATCCAGGCATAGGCGGAGTTAAAGCCCATAGGGCCGTAAGGCAACTCATATTCGATTTCGGCTGGGGACATGACGGCGGTCTTGCCTTCCCGGCTGTTAAAAACCTGGGGATCCCAGATGCCTCCGCTCAAACACAGACAATGTTTACACAAGCCGGCCGCCACTCCCAGTGCAGCCCGGGTTACGGCGGCACAGGCGCTGGCTCCCCCCAGTTCCACCATATTGATATAGCTGGGAGTCATTTTCAGGTATTCCGCCACCTGGGCCGGCCACATAAAGGCGCCGCCTTCAGCTGGAGGTGTAATGAGCAAACCGTCAATATCGCTCTTTTTGAGACCTGCATCTTCCAGGGCCAGAGCCGCAACCTCAGCCAGGAGTTCCATACTGCTGCGGCCCCCCGCATCAATAAGTGGTTTCAGCTCCGCCATACCGGTAATGGCAGTCCTTCCCTTCATATTCACCGGGCACCATCCTCCCCCATTGATTATTTACCTAGATATTACCATTATGAACAAAAACAAACAATCCGGCAAGCAAACAGGGCGACCTGCGGTCGCCCATACAAGCTTACGTTATCATGCCTAGAAATATCGGTATTTGGTCCGGGCGGGCGGTCGAAGACCGCCCCTACAAGCTCACACCATCATGCTTAGAAAATACCGGTATTTGGTTCAGGCGGGCGGTCGAAGACCGCCCCTACAAGCTCACACCATCATGCCTAGAAATACCGGTATTTGGTCCGGGCGGGCGGTCGAAGACCGCCCCTACAAGCTCACACCATCATGCCTAGAAATACCGGTATTTGGTCCGGGCGGGCGG
>JAAYNQ010000031.1 GCA_012520725.1 Syntrophomonadaceae bacterium
AGCTTCTCTGCTTTCGTTTTCTTAATTCTAAATCAGCTGCTAACACTGCCCTTTCCTTTTTAGCGCAATGCATAGATAAATCCCTTCTGCCGATACTAGTTATAAGTAAAACAGGAGGTGCAAAATGATTAAAGTATTAAGTTCGCCCAGCAAATATGTACAAGGTCCGGGAGCATTAAACGAAGCCGAAAAATATATAAAAAAGCTGGGGACCAATGCATTGCTTATTGCAGATCCCTTTCTCTTTGATCAAGCCAAGCATCGTTTCACGAGTAATACCGAAATCAAATATAGCGTTGAGAAATTCAGGGGTGAGTGCTGTAAACCAGAAATTGAACGTCTAAAACAGCTGGCAACCCAGGCTGACATAATTGTAGGATTTGGAGGAGGGAAAACCCTGGACACTGCCAAGGCGGTAGCGCATTTTCTCGGATTGCCGGTGGCCATACTGCCCAGTATCGCCTCAACTGACGCTCCCTGTAGTGCATTATCCGTAATTTATACTGAAAAGGGAGAGTTTGAGGAATACTTAATTCTTCCCAAAAACCCGGATCTGGTTCTGGTAGACAGCAATGTAGTAGTAAATGCACCGGTCCGATTTTTCGTAGCCGGCATGGGGGATGCCCTGGCCACAAAATATGAAGCAGAGGCTAGTAGCAAGCAGAGTCTGCCCGCAATGGCCGGAGGGGTACCCACCATCAGCGCCCTGGCACTAGCGGATTTGTGCCTGGAGACTTTGTTGGAATACGGCTATACTGCCCGACTGGCAGTGGAGAAAAAAGTCATTACTCCCGCGGTGGAGAAGATTATTGAAGCCAATACCTTCCTGAGCGGTATTGGTTTTGAGAGCGGAGGATTAGGGGCGGCTCATGCAATTCATAACGGCTTTACTGCCCTGGAAGAAACCCATGCCTATTTTCATGGAGAAAAAGTAGCATTTGCCACCTTGGTACAGCTGGTCATGGAAGATCGGCACCCGGAGGAGATTATGGCCATTATGCAGTTCTGTAAGCTGGTAGGTCTGCCCACCACTTTAAGGGATCTGGGATTAGATAATATCGAGGAGGAGAGATTGATGCAGGTAGCGGTAGCCGCAACTGCAGAAGGGGAGACCATCCACAATATGCCCTTTCCGGTTAACCCTAAGTTGGTATCGGATGCTATTCTTGCTGCCGATGCCATAGGTCACACTCTGGCTCATTATTAAGAAGATTACGAAGTATGGTTCGACAGGGGCAACCCCTGTCGAACCAGGATAGAAGGCTTCGGCCTAAGACCAGGTTTTTCAAACTAATCCTGCAAAGGGTTTTCAATAAAAGTAGTAAAAGCAAAATCGTGAATATGGTTAAAGTTCAAAGTCGTCTTACCTTCTACATAATGAATATGCTTATTCCCTTTTATTGGAATAGCCGGACCGGTTCTCACTCCCAATTCATGATAATGGTTAAAAAAGAAGTCGGTATTCACCAATATCGCATGAACATGAGATTTCCCATATGGTATCGCCTCACTGCTAACCCCGGCAAAACGGTGATTGTGAGGTATAGGTCCTGCTATTTGAACACTACCGGCAAATTCGTGAGTATGGGTCTGAATGGGCGGACAAGGTAAACTTGCATTATCATGATCTTCCCTATCATGTCCTGGATGACACATGGGGCAATTAGGATTATTACAAGTCAAAGAAGACACCTCCTATAATGTCAATTTGTGTATGATATGGCAAATATTTCATCTTTGTTACATTAGAGGAGATGCTATTCGTTATTGGCAAATGATCATAGTCATCTGCGTATATGATCAATAGGTCATCATATTCAAGCAGAAACAACAAAACGGGAGATAAACTCCCGTGTGTTTTCCATGGTGTCGGAGGCGGGACTTGAACCCGCACCCAGTTACGGATACGCCCCTCAAACGTACGTGTCTGCCGGTTCCACCACTCCGACACAAAGTTGTGCTGTCGTTGCCGACACACGGTATTATACAATAGTTTTCAGCTTTCTGTCAATCTACTTACCCTTTGGATGCTTTGAATACCTCGATTTTCCCCTTAATGGCCAAATAAAACCGGCAGCATCACAGCCTAAAAGCCGGGCTACCGGTCCTTTTATGGGACAAGGGAATAGTCTTCAGACCTGATTGAAGCCAAAAACTGGTCACTGGCCCCATTATAACCAATACTATTTAAAAAATCGGCCCAATATGGATCGGTTAAAGTTTTTCAGGCTTTCTATCAACATAAACACTTGAAAACTAAAACTGCTTACACTTATATCCGGTTGGCAGCGGGATGGTCCTACTATTAAAGGCCTAAAACCAGCGATCGAAGCGGCCTTCTGGTTTAGTTGGTGAAACTTCAAAGGCATGGGAATACCGGTCTTGCAGTAGCGGGCAAAATGGTAACAATTGTTCCAAATCAGATGATATCCTGCCATTCCCACATAGGACAAGGCAGTATTCACTACTTCATCCGGATCTTTACATTCATCATACTCAACTATTCTCATGGTACCTCCTTTTAGGAAAACGTCCATGTCCGTTCTGCGAATATAGGAATCAAACTTTTTGAATGGCTCCCCGGTAAAATGTATACAGGTGCCATCTCCCATATCGATAGCATGATGAAAATAGAAATAACGGAATACCTTTATATGATCTCCCCTCAAATCAACTACTCCCCTGTTTTGATATAGCTTGTACTAAAATCAGACGAATATATTTTATCACAAAATACATATTAGAGTAGTTTTTCATGTAATTTTCTATGAAAATTCACTATTATTGGTTTTATATCTTCATTATGCATTAATAATAATTAAGCCAGCCGTCGCAGAATAAGTCTGCGGCGGCCAGCGACCTTCTCCGATTCCAAATATACTGGAACAGGTACAAACAAAGTGACCTTTGGCGGTAGTTAACAGCAGCCCGGAACAGCAGAGGTAGCGATTACATTAATACCCACATTGGTAAGAGATACAGACTTGACTTTCTTAGCATCCACATCAACTATCTCTACCACATATAGACAACAGTCGGGGCATGGGTTGCATTCGCACCAAGTGAAGCCGAAATGCTCTTGTACTGTCATATCCAGTTCCGGCAGGCTAGGATAGGGAATGGATGGCCCCACACTCTCAGGGCCTATCTGTGCTCCGGAACAAATGGGCAGGTAACCGTGCTTATCAACTTCTTTCTCATAAATCCAGGTATTCAGAGGAATCTTGTGACCGTTACAAGCCTTACTCAACTGGAATGCAAGCCGGATCAAATAATCACCATCGTTGCTATCTACCCGGTAATTAATCATACTGGAAAAATCAATCTTAATGGTAGGACAACGCAAGCCCATGGTATTAAGGGTTACCGTCCCGGCTACCAGAGAAGCTTGATGATTACCCCATCCTCCCTTGTTATCGGTGGGTATAGTAATACCGCTTCCATTTCCACAATTCATAACTACTCTGTTATCCTGAGGACGAAAATCTGGATGCATTTCCATTTTTTCCTCTTCAGGCAGTCTATAATTTGACATGTTAAAACCTCCTTGTTTTTTAGTAAGTGGTGCTTTTATTGGTCGATGTGTTTTGTGTTTATTGCCTTTTCTAGAATAATTTATTCAACTAGGCATAATCTGTTACCTGAAGTTACCAGTTCAAAAACAATATTCTAAAAAAGATTAACACTAATTCCTGAACTGTAATATTTTATAATAAATGTAATAAAAGGGGATGATGCCATGGCCTCCTTTACCTTTGTGCCCTGTCAAGGTAGCTATGTTTCAGAATGGTATCCACTCCAGAATTTTTCTTCCAGTCCGGCTCTTTTTGTCAGCCGCTATCAGCAAAAAGGAGATATCTATAGATCTTTGCTTCAATTTGATTTGAGCAGTATTGACAGTAACTGCACCATCGAAAAAGCAGAATTAATTTTAAGCATGTATCGAAATGAAGTTGAAACAGGGGTTATGGAGCTTGGTGTGCACCGGATATTAAATAAATGGACGGAAAATACCAGCAACTGGAACAATCAGCCTCCCTTCAGGACCATCCAGGATGCTGCTCTGCTTGTTTACCCCCATACCCAATTGGGCATCCATACTATTGACATAAGCGATTTGGTCAGGGAATGGCATAAGGGTTCAATTCCTAATAATGGCCTATTTCTTATGGGAGAGGAAGAAAGCAATGGTTTGCTGGCTTTTAGAAGTTGCAATTACCTTTTTAGCAGTGATTGGCCTAAACTGGCAGTTAAGTTCATTGAGGGGGTATTGGATAGAGAAGATACCCAAAGCATAAATATTCCTTGTTGGCCTCAAGTTCCCATTGTTGAATCCAGTCCGGTTGCACTGGGTCCCAGAAAAATAGTGACCTTTATGATTCATAATCTTTCCCAATCAGATCAAGTGAAAGTACGCATTCAGCTTAGTTACGATAAAGATCCGGACTCTGTTTTTTTTGATTCTGGAAGCTGGCATAGGCTTGAACCGCAAGGTTACCCAGGGGAAGCCATAGCCCTTTCTACCACAGAGGCAGCTGAATATGCCCGGGTATTATGCTGGGGAGCGGGTGGGGAAGAGCTGTTGATATATCCTCGGAGCAAATAGCGGGGACCAGTTATGCATACAGGGGCATAGCTTATAAAGGTGCCGGAGTTCTGAGACAATAAGCAGAAGTTATTGGCCCTGTACTTCTTGCAGTTCTTTGCGCAAACCTGGCTGTTGTTCAAACAACTGCAGCAATTTTTTTATAGATTGTACTGTTTCACAACTTAAATAGTGCTCTATCTTTTCAGTCTGCTCCAGAACCATATCAGCTTTTACCCCAATTAGTTTTAGGAATTCCTCGATTATGCTGTGCCTTTCCAATAAATATGCTCCCATCTCACGGCCCTTGGCACTAAGAACCACCAAGCCGTATTTTTCATAAGTAACCCAGCCCATTTCAGCCAATTTTTTTATCATACTGGTAACTGAGGGCGGCTGCACATTAAGAGCAGCCGCTAAATCACTGATACGAGTATAAGGCTTATCCAGAGTAAAACGATAAGTCATCTCCAAATAGTCTTCCATACTAGGAGTAAGCGTACTGCTATCCTTATCCAGTAGTTCGTAACCCCGGGCAGTATAAAACTTTTCTTCTTTCATTTTCATTCACCCCCGGTACCATCTTATTCAGAACCGACTCTATCGGGCAAATAGCTTTCACTGTATTATATTGTATCTTCTGGCATATATGTATTAATCCGCCTGCCTCAGGTACTTATTTTTATTCTCTTGGCTCCCATGAGTCCACTGATTGGGCTAGCCAGGCAATAAACCAAGCCCCTTTTTAAGCCCTTGGACTTGACAATATCACCGGATTGGATTATTATTTTATTGCCTTGTTCTTAACGCTTACTCCTTTTCGGGTAACGAAGTCCAAGAGTAATACCTGAAGGGAGTTGAGTATTTCATGGAAGACAAGTATTTAGTGTGTAAAGATTGCGGAAATGAATTCCTGTTTTCAGCATCTGAACAAGCATTTTATGCAGAAAAAGGCTTTGAAAATGAACCTGGCCGGTGTCCGTCATGTAGACGCGCTCGTAAGCAACAGCGTAATAGTTTTGGTAACTCGCGCAGTAGAGAAGAGCGCCAGATGTTCAGTACGGTTTGTGCAGCTTGCGGTCAAGAGACTACAGTACCATTCGAACCTACTGGAGACAGACCGGTATATTGCAGAGATTGTTTCCAGGCCAGACGGGCTAACAGCTATAGATAAATAGCAATTAAGAGGGTTTAGTGTAATAACACTAAACCCTTTTTATTTTGCTTAAAATCTCTATTGCTTTTTTCAGCGGTGGCCGAGACCTTTCTTTCTACATGGCCGCTGGTTTATTACGGGCTAAACGTTCCCGTTTGACCTTGTCCAGAGTCATTTTACGCAAGCGCAGAGCAGCAGGAGTAACTTCCAGCAGTTCATCTGGGCCCATGAATTCCAGACATTTTTCCAGGCTCATTATCATAGGAGGCACCAGGCGAAGCGCTTCGTCGGCTCCTGAAGAACGGGTGTTGGTCAAATGCTTCTTTTTACATACATTGATGGTAATATCTTCTTTACGGCTGTTTTCCCCTACAATCATACCTTCATATACCTCAGTCCCCGGTCCGATAAAAAGCACACCCCGGTCCTGGGCATTATACAAACCGTAAGTTACCGCTATGCCACTTTCGGAAGCCACCAGAGATCCCCGGGTACGTCCCGGAATCTGGCCCCGATAGGGCTCATAACTCAAAAATATATGGTGCATTATGCCATGGCCTCGAGTTTCGGTAAGTAATTCCGAACGCAGCCCGATCAAGCCCCGGGCGGGAATACTGAATTCCAGCTTAACACTATTGTTATTGGAATGAAACATATTCAGTAGTTCACCCCTGCGACTGCTTACCTTTTCCATAATAGTGCCCACATACAGTTCGGGTACTTCAATAAAGAGTTCTTCTATGGGCTCTTTCACTATTCCGTCTTCCTGCTTGAGTATAACCTCAGGTCTGGTTACGGCAAATTCGTAACCCTGACGGCGCATGGTTTCAATGAGAATGGAAAGATGCAATTCTCCCCGTCCTGAAACCTTGAAAGTATCCGGACTTAATTCTTCTACTCTTAATGATACATTAGACAGCAATTCCCTCATCAGGCGATCCCGCAAGTGTCTGCTGGTGAGATATTTACCTTCCAATCCGGCCATAGGACTATCATTAACCACAAAATTCATGGCAATAGTGGGTTCATCAATCTTCACAAAATCCAAAGGCCTGACATCCCATGGGGAACAAAGGGTATCACCGATATTAATACTCTCCACTCCAGCTACAGCTATGATTTCACCGGCAGGAGCGTTATCTACCTCAACCCGCTGCAGACCTTCAAAAGTATATAAGGCTGTAATTTTAACCCGCTGCTGCTCCTTTGCTCCATTACAAAGAACGTATTCCTGCCCTTTCTTGATGCTGCCCCGGGATACTTTGCCTACTCCGATCCGGCCTACATAGGGATCATAAATGATGGAGGCAATACCCAATTGCAGTTCTTCAGAAGGAGAACCCACGGGAGCTGGTATATAATCCAATATGGCATCCAGTAAAGGCTGCATATTATTCGAGACTTCATCCAGCCGTCTTTTGGCATATCCTTCCCTGGCTGAGGCCAGTATGATGGGAAAATCAAGCTGCTCTTCGTCAGCTTCCAGGTCAATGAAGAGATCCAATAGTTCATCCTTTACCTTATCTATATTGACTCCCGGACGGTCAATTTTGTTGATTACTACCAACGGTTTCAATCCTGCCTGCAAGGCCTTTCTTAAAACAAAGCGAGTCTGAGGCATGGGACCTTCATAGGCGTCTACCAGCAGTAATACCCCATCCACCATTTTCACAATTCTCTCTACTTCCCCGCCAAAGTCGGCATGGCCTGGGGTATCTACAATGTTTATTTTAGTGTCCTGGTAGATAATACTGGTATTTTTGGATAGTATAGTAATTCCTCGTTCCCGTTCCAGTTCATTACTATCCAGCACTCGCTCCGGTACCACCTGATTGGCTCTAAAGTATCCTGATTGTTTGAGCAGTTGGTCAACCAAAGTGGTTTTTCCATGGTCAACATGGGCAATAATAGCCAAGTTGCGCAATGATTTTTCTGACATACTTTCCTCTCCGCTTTTTGAATATTCGCTCCGGATTAAAGATTTACTGCAACTAAGCAATTATATCAGGGGCACCCGTTATTTACAAGGCCGGCATTTTTAAGCAGCCGGCACATTAATTCCTATAAAAATGGCAAGGCCGGGGTACCAACCCCGGCCTTACAGGGAATGAGAGGATCAACTCCCTATCCAAACCATCTATCAAACCTTCGGTCCACTCTTCTAGCCACTCTTCTATCCACTCTCCTGTCAAACCTTCTGTGTGGCTTTCTGTGAAAATGTCTATCCAGTCTTCTATCATGGGCTCCAAATATTCTTCTTTTTGGCCTTCTATCACGGCTGGGTACCCTGATCAGATCAGGGGAGAGTTCTACCGCTGCCGCAGCAGGGGTTATGGTAATTACCGGTTTCTCAGCTTCATCCCTTCTCCTCCTGTCTTCAGCTACTTTCAACTGGGGCCAGAAATTGGAATCATGAAATTCACGGCTGTAGAAACCTAAGAGACTGTCAAATGGTTCCTCACATTTTATTAGCAGTCCATGGTGATGGTCGAAATGATCATGGAGGTTGATTTCCACCCAGCCAAAAAAGCCGGGATGGACAACCGCTGATCCTACTGGTGAAGCCTCTATGCGTGGCCGATTGTTCCAGGTAACATTTAATTCACTCCAACTATCCAAAACCTTAAATACTAATAAGGTAATGGGACGGGGCGCTTCATTACGATATATTTTGAGACGGAGTTGAGCGTGGACTCTGCGTCCGGGATGGCAGAAAAAATCATCATCGAATTTTAGCAGTGACTGGTATTCATCTCCTGGCCCCTTATATCTATTAGTGTATAAAAAGGGTACAGCGCCGAAGTTGCTATTGGCATAAAACTGGGATATATAGGCATCTTCAATTGGATGAAGCAGTCTTCGAAACATCATCTTTCATCTCCTTTCTATAGGTTTACTACATTTTATTACCTTTGCAAGTAAAAAGTTCCTTAACTCATCAGAACATTTAGTTTTTTATCCACTGTTGGGCAGGATAATACCATCCCGATTTTAAAGCAAAACACCCACCTGATATAATCAGGGAGGTGCTAGTAAGTAAATTCTTTATTTAAGTATATGCTGTTAAAACCATTGGGGGACCTAATAAAGCGAAGCATCAACTGATGCACAATGGCCCTGCTCCAAGCCCTCCTGGCAGGGTCCAATCATTAATAGCATTATTATTGGTGCTGGAGAATAAAGTCTGCCAACTTTTCCAGTTCATCGAAAGTAAAAGAGGGAACCGGTAAAGGAAGTTGGGAATCAGATATCATGGCTACATACTCTCCCGGAGGAAATCCCTGATTTTTTTGCCCTTCAGCTCTGTATACCAATATTTTAGGGTTTACTTCCTGCTTGAATCCCTCTACTAACACTATATCCTGGTCTTCAAGCCCCTGTAGTACTTCCTGCAGTGGAGGAATGCTGGTCAAGCGCTGGTGAGTGGTCATTGCATCTGGGCCTATTAGAACTACTTTAGCAGCCCCAGCCTGGAAATGCTGATAGGAATCCTTACCCGGGGTGTCAATCTGATAACCATGAGAGGCATGCTTTACGGCTGCTGCTTTCAGCCCCCGCCGGCTAAAGATCCTGATCAATTTAGATATTACCGTAGTCTTGCCTGAATCACTATACCCAACAAAACCCATAATCTTACTCATTGCTTTATCATCTCCTTTTAAAGCTCAGGCTTATTCCTACTGTAGCTCTTATATCCATAATATTTTATTCTTATTCAAGAGCTTAGGCCTAATTAAGATAATCTCTAATGTTCTAATTAAATCATATTGGCCCGGGTATGGCTAGTCATGGAAGTGAGGAGTCCTGGCGAAAAGTTGTATTTGGCGGGTCTGTTTGCCGGTTTGCAGTTCAAATTGGCAATTATGGATACTTTGCTTTATTATTTTATTAAGCTTGTTTCTCCTCGAGAAATACTGCTACAACTGGGTTGGAGCCTTTGGTGCAGCATTTGACAGCATCCTGCCAAGCCCAACTATGAAAGGTGGCAATCGTCTTCTTTGAGAACAAGGGGCCCGGCTCCTCTGCCGACCAGATTGCTTTCCTTCCGGCTGGTAAGGTAGCTTAACAATAATAAAAAGCAGGTGTTATATTTGTCCCATAATATGCCACGTTTTAAATATTGTCCTAAATGCGGAGGAGGGTTAAAAGCCTTTTGGGAATCCAATATACGGCGACTGGCTTGTACGGATTGCGCTTATGTGTTTTACGAAAACCCAGTGGTGGGAGTGGCTGGAATATTGTTAAATGAGCAAGGGCAGATACTCCTGGGTCGCCGTTGCCGGGGCAAGTACTCGGGATATTGGTGCATTCCCTGTGGTTATGTGGAGTATCACGAGGAGGTCCATGAGGCCTTGCGACGAGAATTTAAAGAAGAGAGCAACCTGGATATTGAGGTCTTAAATCCCTTTACAGCCCAATCTAATTTCCATGATCCGGATAAGCATAGTGTAGGAATTTGGTTTTGGGTCAGAATTACCGGTGGCAGCTTATCAGCTGGTGATGATCTGGATGAACTGGGCTACTTTGACTTGGATGATTTGCCGGATTTAGCCTTCCCCACCGACCGCAAGGTATTGGAAATGTTGCGACAATACCTGTCAGGGGTTATTCTGTAATAGCCCCCAGTTGTTCCTTCACATTATTTAAGCAGGAGCAGAAAGGAGAGAAAATGATGGACCAACTGCTCATAAAAGCAAGCCGCTTCCATGCGTTTATGCCTTTTCTCTTAACAGCAGGTGTTCCAGCAGCATTACCATTATTACACCCATGACAAAACCATTGCCGATCAGCGGCCGCAAGATGGGAGGCAGGGTGCTAAGCACCTCACTGGGCATAAAGGCAATCAGGGTAGCCAGGATCAAGGGGAAGCCAATCACTATACCGCTGCTGAAGCTTGGCAGGGCCTCTTGTTCTTTGAGCATGTTCAGGCTGGCAGCTATTTGAATGCTCATTAAATATATAAGGATACAAGCGATGATAAGCTGAGGTATGTGACCCATATAATTCATGAACCAGGGCGAAAAGGCTATTATTATCAATCCCAAACCAGCCGGCAACAGCGGGTAACGGGAAGCACAAAGGGTAGCGGCAATTACTCCTGGACTCATGGAGAAATTAACTGGCCCTATTACCCCCATCCATCCTGACAGGATATTCCCCAGGCCAGTCAAACCCATTCCTTTTCGAATCCTTCTCTCTGCCTGATCCGCTTGCAGGAAAGTGGACAGGGACTGGATGGAACCCAAATCATTGATGGAAAGAGCCAGAAAACACAGTAAGAAGGATACAAAAACCCCGGGTTCCACTACTAGCTTAAAGGATAAGTCATTCCAAAAAGGGGCCAAATAAGAACTATTAGCCATATTGAAAGCAGTCCGAGTAATGGGGAAAAGCAGGTAATAACAGGCGCTGCCCAGCAAAATGGCCCATAATACCAGGGTAGCCTTCCAGACTCCTCTAATTCTATGTTCAGCCGCAAATAAGATACATACTGCCAGCAGGGTAAAGAGGATATTGTAAATAAGGGGAACCGTACCGTCCCCAATGATCAGCTTCATTATGGTAGGAGACATAGTAAAAGCTATCAGCAGCAGGATTACCACCACCACCCGGGGGGTAAAAAGTCCCTGTACCAGGCTGAAAAGCCCGGAATAAGCTAAAACCGCCAGCACAACTCCTCCCAAAAAGATTGCGGAATAGATGCTATCCAAGCTACTGCCCTGACTGGACAGAATTCCTATTAGAAGTACGGTAGAGGGGCCGATCACCAAAGGCATTCCGTGTCCCCATAATACCTGGGCTATGAGCAGAAGCCCGGTTATGAAACACAATTTCTGCAAGTATAAAATCTGCTCCTGGATCTCAGCGAAATGAACCCCTGCCACCACCTGCCCTATAATAACCAGGGCAGGAATAGTTAAAGCCAGCCATTGCAGTCCATAGGCCAAGGTTTCCAGAAATGGGGGACGGTCATCCAAGCCGTATTTCAATTTCATAAAATGACCTCCTATTATGGTACTGGGGTATTTTGCTTGCGAACTCTATACTTGGTCCCGCCGTCACCCTTCGAGTACTACTGACGCTTCGCTGCACAATTAAGGTTAAAAAAAAAGCCAAACCCACAATAGCATAAGCTCCTGGCTGTAGGGAACCTTCCAGCCAGGTGGATTCTCCATCCAAACTGATGAACTGGGCAATCAATAGAAAGCTACTGATTTATTATACCCACTATACCAGCAGTAAAACAAGGTAGCGAAATCCAGGTTAAAGATTCTATGGAGGATTTTGGCCTATCAGGCTCGTGCTTAAAACTTCCCTTGCTCTTTGTGCAGACACTGATAAGTGGTAAAATATAATAAAGCTGGGATTGACCATTCAACTGCTTGACTTATACAAGGGGGGGTAGGCATATGGGAAACGAAAAAAGGGAAAAACAAATCATCCAAATTGCCATTAGGTTTGATAACGACCTGGAGTCCAGAAACCTGGAAAGACTCACTTCCTATTTTGCAGATGACTGTCAGATTGAGCTTTTAGGCAGCACTTTAAAGGGCAAAGCAGGAGTAGAAAAATGGTTTAACTGGCTGTTCGATAATATTCTGAACCTGAGATTAGTAATTATTAATGTGATTGTAAAGGAAAACATTCTCTTTGAAGAGTTTGCTATAAATGCTGAAACTGTTGACGGATTAAAGATTCACTCCCGTCAGGCCGAGGTAATGGAATTTGACCCCTGCAACAAGATCAAAACTCTGAAGCTATACTTCGATCGGATCGATTTAGCCTGTGCTCTCTTGCAACCCTCAATAGAACCGAGATAGAGACCTGGCTGTCTACAGACCACCCTTCATAGGCTATTCGGGGACTTCCGGAGCCATAATTGGGGTCTTTTAGGCTGCCGGAGGCTCCCCAAAACAACTCAGTCATAGGCTCTAAGATTCCAGCGGCAGCTTAAATCTCACATAAAAAGTACTGCCGCTCTGGCTTGATTCTACTTCTATCACTGCATTATGCCGGTCAGCAATACTGAAACAAACTGCCAAACCCAGACCAGTGCCGTCTTTTTTTGTAGTTACAAAAGGTTTTCCGATTTCCCTGAGAATATCAGGATGGATGCCCTGGCCCTGATCCCTGACCGCCAGAACAACTTCTTCACCTTCCCGATAGGTCTGTATGGTAAGCCTTTTATTAGGCGGCATGGCATCCAGAGCATTACGAGCCAGGTTGAGTAAGAGCTGCCTTATTTCACCTTCGTCCAACAATAAGGATGGAATCTCCTGCAAATAAACCTGAACCACCTTATCCTGTACCAGGGCTTCTGCGTTTATCAAGGGTAAAATACTCTGAACTATATTGTTTAAATCATGGTTCTTAAGCTCCAGGGTCTTGTTCCTGGCTAAAGAGAGGAATTCAGTGATTATGCAATTAGCCCTATCCAATTCTTCTATCATCAGCTCAAAATGTTCTATGTCTTGCTGGTATAAGTCGTTCTGGGCCAGTATCTGCAGAAAGCCACGAACTGAAGTCATAGGATTTCTTATCTCATGCCCGATGCAAGCAGCTATCTGTCCCACCACATTCAAGCGATCCAAACGAGCCATCTGCAATTCCAAATTTTTTCTTTCCGTGACATCACTGATCATCACCAGGGACCCGGAATAAACACCATCAGTAATTATAGGGGTCATTGAAACCAAAGCCCATAAATGACTACCATCTTGCCGGCAAAATTGAAGATCATGTTCCATCCGCATGCCTTTTCGGCTTCTCTCTGTCATCCACAGGGCTATCTGCTGGTATTCCCGGGTAATAAAAGTGAATACTGATAATCCTACCATGCTCTCCACATCATAACCCAGCAAACTTGCCATCTTCTCATTGGCAAAAGTAATTATACCGTTCTGGTCATTTAACCAGATACCTTCATGAGCATTTTCCACCACCTGCCGGTACTTTTCTTCACTGGCTTTCAGGGCATCTTCCGCTTTCCTGCGATCAGTAACATCCCGAATAGACTCTATGGCTCCATTAATATTACCTTGTATATCATATAGGGGAGTGGCAATTTTCCACAGATAGGCCTGGGGATTATCTTTGGTTCGACATAGACTTTCGCCGATTATGGTCTGACCTTTGATTTCAATATATGAGTAATTGTCCTCCCAACCCTGCTCATAATTCAATACATGATCCACCAGAAGAGGGCGGCGATAGCCATAAAAGGGTATGGAATACTCATAATCCCCTTTACCCAATATTTCCTCGGACTTGATACCGGTCATTTCTTCTGCCGCCTTATTCCAAGCAATAACCCTTCCCTGGCAATCGATAACCAGGGTGGCATCAGGCAAAAAATTCAAAATATCGGCCACTACCCATTGTTCAATTTTCTTATCGCTATCCAATATCCTGTTCTCCCTGTCATATACTATTACCACTCATAATAGACAGCTTGGAATTATTAGCCACCAATTCTATTTTACACCGTGGATCCAAAATACTCTACCCTGGCATAAAGCGATAATTCTCCAATTTGTCAGCTTATGGTTAAATTATTAAACCGGGTAAAATACCCGGTTTTTTCATAACACCCTGATCATCGGCAGCTATATCCATATTTCATTATCACATCCATATTTCATTATCACAATTGTTCCCGGTGCCAAGCCTGAACATTCAGCTATCATGAATTATCTATCTATTATGGCTGCACTATTATGTAGTGTAAGCGGTTGGGACCCAATGATTAGGCTGGAAAATATTCTCCAAAGATTCTTTTCCAGCTTGCATCAGCCCGCACATAGTCTCCCTCTTCTTCGTATTTCAATACTTCAAATACCTCTTTAAAGGCATCATTGGCCATGTCCCCGAATAAACCGGTTCGTGGTAGTTCCCTATTGCTTCCCCTGGCATACCAGTGTTCCTGGTCATCTCTTCTTCCCGCCAGATATTCAAAGAAGGCCAAAATCATACTGCCGTAGAATAGATACGATTTTTCCCGGCCTTCCCATTCTTCCATAAAATTCATAACCATATTATCCAAAAGCATACCCGGCAGGGCTACGTTGTTGGCATGTTTCCAGGCTCTCATCATCCGGGCCAGGTGCTTTATCTTTCCTCCATACTGGTAATTCAAATCATTAATCACATTGATCTCTTTAATGGGGTTAAATTCATTCCAACTGCCCCCATCAGCAATATTAGGATATAAATAATTGCCCTTTTCATTCTGAAAAGCGGGTATAATTTCAAAAAGCATTCCATCCGGGAAAGGAACCATAACTTGCCCCTTCTCATCTTCTTTAATAATGGTCTCGGGATAAACCTCATGGACTGTTTTCTTTAATTCCTGCAGCAATTGCAATTGGCCATTACCTGGCAGTTTTTCGATTCGTTTAAAGTGGCTGGACGGCAAGACCACCATTATGTTGAAGATACCAGTTCCCTTTATAGCTGTACCCCGACCATAGGAACCTATGAAATGGGCATTTCCACTATCAAAACGGATATTCCGAAAGTCTTGGTTAACCTTTTGAACAATGGCTTTAAACCTGCGGTTTATAAGATTTTCATTATCAATCTGCAGATTCTTTACAAACTTTTTGAATTTATCCGGTACACTTAAAACTCTTTTAGCCATCTAAAATCCCCCCTGAGTTAATAATATGGTTTTAATATTATTTATTCAAGCCAGCAACAAATAGTCCGTTGATACCTACTATTAAAACAATGATCTTGCTTTTTCAATGACCATACCATTTTTCTCTAGTGAATTTCTTCTTTAATTTTATCAAATTTTGTCGATTTTAGGTAGACCCGTTTAGCTTTTCCAGCAAATAAATTAGGAAACCGCCTCTTCAACAGGAAAAGGGCTCCTAAATCCTGGACGGGTATTAAGCTATTAACTCTATAATCAGGGCATATAGTAGCATTTTGGGCTTGGTCGGAAAGGGGCGGTCAAAGACCGCCCCCAAGAGATGCTTAAAAATCCTATTTTAATCGAATAAAACACTTTCGGATAAGATTTGCTGTATAAACTTCGGCTATGATTCTAGGATCCCATAAATAGGGCTATATCCTCTTCCACCTGGCCAATGCCGGCGATACCAAAATTCTTTACCAGCACCTGGGCCACATGGGGTGATAGAAAGGCCGGCAGGGTCGGTCCCAGATGAATGTTTTTCACTCCCAGATACAAGAGAGCCAATAGGACAATTACCGCTTTTTGTTCGTACCAGGCTATATTATAGGAAATAGGCAGCTGGTTTATATCCTCCAAGCCAAAAACCTCTTTCAGTTTAAGGGCGATTACCGCCAGGGAGTAGGAATCATTACACTGCCCAGCATCCAATACCCGAGGTATTCCACCGATAAAGCCTAAATCCAGCTTGTTATAACGGTATTTGGCACAGCCGGCGGTAAGAATAATAGTATCATCAGGCAATTGCCGGGCAAATTCAGTATAATAAGACCTGCTCTTCATTCTTCCATCGCAACCTGCCATTACAAAAAATCTTTTAATAGCCCCCGACTTTACTGCTGCTACCACGGTATCGGCCAGAGATAACACGGTGTTATGGGCAAAGCCACCGATAATTTCGCCCTTTTCAATTTCTTGTGGTGGTGCACATTTTTTAGCATGCTCGATTAGGACTGAAAAATCTTTGGGTTTTCCATCCTTCCGGTCAGCTATGTGCTTTATGCCTTCATAACCTGCGGAACCGGTGGTATAAACCCGATCCCGGTAACTGTCCCGGGGTGGGATAATACAATTGGTAGTCATTAAGATCGGACCATTAAACTTCTCAAATTCCTCGTTCTGCTGCCACCAGGCGTTGCCATAGTTGCCCACAAAATGAGAGTATTGCTTAAAAGCCGGGTAATAGTTGGCCGGAAGCATTTCCGAATGGGTATATATATCCACTCCAGTTCCTTCGCTTTGCTTGAGCAATTCCTCCAGGTCTCTTAAATCATGACCACTGATTAGTATAGCGGGATTATTACGAACACCAATATTTACCCTGGTAATTTCCGGATTCCCATAGCTGCTGGTGTTGGCTTTATCCAACAGGGCCATTACCTCTACTCCATGCTGCCCGCATTCCAATACCAGGGCTATCAGTTCATCAGCAGAAAGCTGCTCATCCAGAGTGGCGGCCAAACCCTTATGCATGAATTGATAAATTTTCTGGTCTTCATAGCCCAGATTATAGGCATGTTCTGCATAAGCAGCCATTCCCTTGATTCCGTAAGTTAGTAACTCCCGGAGAGAACGAATGTCTTCATTTTCGGTAGCCATTACTCCAACCTGTCCCGCCTTATCCAGGAATTCTGCTTCATCCTCCGAGTACCAGACAGCGGCCTCGGGTATGGGGCCGTCTATGGCACCCAGCTTTTGCCGGAGTTCCTCTCGTAAAGTCAAGCCGCTTTTAATTTTCTCAACTATGCGATTGGGATCGAAGTTGGCATTGGTAATAGTCATAAACAGGGCATCCATGGTAAAATGGTCAATCCTGGAATCCTCTACTCCCCTGATCCTGCCCTTTTGCACGTAAAAAGCTAGTCCTTTCAATGTGTAAATCAGTAGATCCTGCATTTTAGCCAGTATTTCGGACTTTCCACATACCCCTCTCACCGTGCAGCCAGTGTTTTTAGAGGCTTCCTGGCATTGAAAACAAAACATCCCCATTGATTCACTACCCCTTTCTCCGGTTATTGTGGACTTTTATTATCTTGTTTGTCATGTATATAGTGTACTTTGCTCTTTAGTTAAAGTCAAGGACAATTATGGGGGAAATGCCTGCCCGGCAAATGGGACCTGGAGTTTTGCAAACCTTTTTACTCAAAAAAAGCCCGTTTTAAAACGCCAATGCGAATCAAAACGGACTTTAGGGCTTTAGTTTATTATTCTAAAAACCGCCCTATTCCCCGTATCTTTCGGTAGCGCTGTTTTAACAACTGCTCCCGGTTTAAAGCCTGTAATTCTTTAAGATTGAGTTCCAGGCTCTTTTTTAAGCTATCAGCCAGGGCAGTAAAATCCTGATGGGCTCCTCCAACCGGCTCCGGTATTATTTCATCGACAATACCTAATTCCTTCAGATCCTGGGCGGTTACTCTCAAATAGGAAGCCATTTCCTCAGCTCGGCCTGCATCCTTCCATATTATCGAGGAACAGGCTTCGGCCGAAGCCACTGAAAAAACACTATTGGACAACATCAGCAGTCGATCCGCAACTGAAAGGGCCAGGGCTCCTCCGCTGCCTCCTTCTCCAGTTACTATTGCTATGGTAGGAACCTGCAATTGGGGAAATAGCATCAGAACTCGGGCTATGGCCCAGGCCTGCCCCCTTTCTTCAGCTCCCAGTCCTGGATAAGCCCCAGGGGTATCGATAAAGGTAATTACCGGGCGCTTGAATTTTTCTGCCTGCCCGATTAAACGTTCAACCTTTCGAAATCCTTCCGGGTGAGGCATGCCAAAATTATTTCTCAGGTTCTCGTTGGTGTCTTTTCCCTTTTGATGCCCCAGTACGGTAAGCGGAATTCCTTCAAATACCGCTATGCCCCCAATTATAGCCCGATCATCCCCATAGCATCGATCTCCGTGCAGTTCTATCCAATCCTCAAATAAGTATTCTATATAATCCTTTACAACCGGTCTTTTTGGGTGGCGACTGAGTAAAACCTTTTCCCAGGGACTCAAATTGTGGTATTTGGTCCCCCGGATATCTTCCATCTTCTCTTCCAGCTGTTGGAACTCCTGAGTCAAATCAAAGTCCATACTCTGGCTTAGTTTTTTCAATTCCTGAAATTTTTCCCTGAGATTTTTATATTTTTCTTCATAATCAAAATGACGTTTAACCATGCTTGACTCCCCCATGTAGCCTTAATAGCAGCTCCAGGGTTTTTTTAAGCTGCCCCCGTTCTACTATGCCATCCAACATTCCATGCCCCAGCATAAATTCAGCTTTTTGAAAATCTGCCGGTAGGGTTTCGCTTATAGTCTGTTTTATTACCCGGGGCCCGGCAAAACCAATTAAGGCTCCCGGTTCAGCCAGTATTATATCGGCCAGGGAAGCAAAACTGGCCGAAACCCCTCCGGTGGTGGGGTTGGTAATTATGCTGATATAGAGCAAGCCTGCCTGGTGAAATCTGCCCAGTACCGCAGCCGTTTTAGCCATCTGCAGCAAGGAAAGCATTCCTTCCTGCATCCTGGCCCCACCAGAAGCAGTACAGATAATAAGAGGCAGATTAAACTCCATAGCTCTTTCCACAGCCCGAGATACTTTTTCTCCTACTACTGAGCCCATGCTGCCCATCATAAATCTGGCATCCAGTATTCCCAGAACACATGGATAACCTCCTATGGTAGCCTCACCGGTAATGAATGCTTCACTCAGACCTGTTTCATCAATGGCTTGGGCTAATTTCTCATCATAACCTGGAAAATCCAGAATGTTGAAGGACCTTAAACCAGCCCCAAATTCTCTAAAACTATCCGGATCAGTCATTATTTCTACCCGTTCCCAGACATTAAGTGGGAAGTGATACCCGCAATGAGGGCAAAGCTTATGCTGCTCCTTTACTTCCTTTTCTTTAAGTCGTCTGGAACAGGAAGGACATTTTAGTCCGGGCTCATCTGGAAGTGTTTTATCGACAGGACCGCGGCCACTGCCAGGAATGGGAATCAACTTTTGTTTGCCAAAGGTGCTTTTCAACATAATTATATTTGACCTACCTCTCTTGGAGTCAGGGCAAAGATAAATTCGCCTGCACAAACCACTTGCTGGTCTACTTTCACCTCTCCCTTGCCTTTGCCTATTTTTCCTTTAATATTGTTTAATTCTGTTCTTATGGTAAGTGTATCTCCTGGAATCACCAGGCGCTTAAAACGTATCCGGTCCACCCCGGCCAGGTAAGCCAACTGACCCTGAAATAATTCATCAGCCAGCAGGGCGCAGGCTCCAACCTGGGCCATGGCTTCAATCATCATCACTCCCGGCATAATGGGCTGGCCTGGAAAGTGACCGGCAAAATAAGGCTCATTGATACTAATGTTTTTAATACCTACGGCCATTTTTCCCGGTCTTAACTCTACAATGCGATCAAGCAGGAGAAAAGGATAGCGATGAGGCAAAATTCTCATTATTTCCTGAATGTTCATATCTAGCTCCTAACCAAGTTTTCTTACTATCAAGGCTGCATTATGCCCCCCAAAGCCCAGGGAGTCGGATATGGCTACCTTAAGCGCCTGCTGCCGGGGCTGATTGGGTACATAGTCCAAATCACAAAGAGGATCCGGATCATTTAGATTCATGGTAGGAGGTATTGTATCATGGATAAGAGCCATTACCGTAGCAATCAGCTCCACTGCCCCAGCCGCTCCCAGCATATGTCCATGAGCCCATTTGGTTGAACTGATCGGCAAATTATTACTATGGGAAGCAAATACTTCTTTCACCACCGCTGTTTCGATCTGATCATTAAGAGTAGTTCCGGTTCCATGAGCATTGATATAATCAATATCCTGGGGCTCCAAGCCGGCCTGAGCCAAAGCATTTCTAAAAGCAAGAGCTGCTCCTTTTCCATCCGGATCGGGCTGCACCATATGACAGGCATCTGCACTGCTGCCATAACCAATCAATTCGGCATGGATGGTAGCCCCTCGCTCCAAAGCGTGCTCCATTTCCTCCAAAACCAGAACCCCTGCACCTTCTCCCATAACAAATCCATCCCGTTTGCGGTCAAAGGGTTTACAAGCCCGGGAGGGATCATCATTGGCGGTGGAGAGGGCTTTCATAGCACAGAAACCTCCTATTCCCAGGGGCGTAATTGATGCCTCAGCCCCGCCGGTAATCATCACATCAGCCTTATTATCCCGTATAGCCTGGAAAGCCTCACCGATAGAATGGCTGGCTGATGCACAGGCAGTAACGGTACAACCATTGGGTCCCATAGCCCCTAGCATAATAGAAACCTGTCCCGCAGCCATATTGGGGATCATCATGGGAATAAAAAAGGGACTGATTCCATTTACGCCTTTTTTCATAAAGGCATGGTGCTGGCTTTCCAGGGTTCCGATCCCGCCTATACCAGAAGCTATCCATACCCCGGTACGAGTACGATTCTCATCATTAATGGTCAAAGCAGCATCTTCAACTGCTATACGGGCTGCCGCGCAGGCAAATTGGACAAAGAGATCCATGCGCCTTGCGTCTCGGCGAGAAACATAATCTACTATCTGAAAATCCTTAACCTGGGCCGCGATTTTAGTGGGAAAATTATCGGTGGGAAAACGATCAATTTCCTTTATCCCACTACAGCCAGCCAGTAGACTGCTCCAAAATTCTTCTTTGTTCAAACCAATGGGAGAGATAACCCCCATACCGGTTATAACTACTCTGCGTTCGGGCAAGTTTATCACCTCTGCCTTATTATTTGTGTAGGGCTGTGTAGCAGGGGCAGGCTCTCCTTTCACTTGAACCAGGAAGAGCGTCCCCTGTTTACTGAATTACAATCTGGCTTCTATATATTCAACTACATCGGCAACCTTTTTCATTTTTTCTGAATCTTCTTCTGGAATCTGAATATCGAAGGTTTCTTCCAGAAGCATCAGCATCTCCACGATATCCAAAGAATCAGCTTCCAAATCGTCAGTAAAACTGGAATCAAGTTTAATGTCCTCTTCAGGAATGTCTTTAATCTCAGCAATAATCTTTCTCAGTTCTTCAAATACCGACATGGATAAATTCCTCCTTAATCTTGCTTTCTTAAATGGAGCTTAATCCTCCATCCACCCGAATCACAGTGCCGTTAATATAATCAGCCCGAGGAGAAGCCAGGAACGCTACCACTCCAGCTACATCAGCAGGGGTTCCTAACCGGCCCAGGGCAATCCCTTCCGCTATACGGGACTTTTGACTATCATTTAATGCTGCCGTCATATCCGTTTGTATATAGCCAGGAGCTACTAAATTGGCGGTAACACCTCTACGCCCATACTCCTTGGCTATAGAACAGGTCAAGCCCATCAACCCCGACTTGGCGGCTGCATAATGAGCCTGCCCGGCATTGCCTCCCAGGCCTACTACCGAAGATATGTTAATTATCCTTCCATAACGCCGGCGGAGCATGTTTTTCAAAGCCCAGCGGCTGCAGTAGAAGGCTGATCCCAGATTACTGTCGATTATTTGCCTCCACTCTTCATCACTGATCTTTAGCATTAACTGGTCTTTATTGACCCCGGCATTGTTTACCAAAACCTCTATTTTCCCAAAGCTATTGACGGCAGTCTCAATAAAGTGCTGAGCCCCAGCAGAACTGCTTACATCAGCCCCCACTATAATGCCGGTGCCCCCCTCGGCCTCTATCTGTTCCAGCACTTCTTCTGCCCCGGCTTTGGACTTGTGATAATTAATCACTACCTGATAGCCTTCCCGGGCCAGTTCAAGGGCTATAGCCCTACCAATTCCCCGGGAGGATCCACTTATAGCAGCTACCCTTGCTCTCATAACGACCTCACCTTCTCTATAGTTTTTTCCAGGCTTTTCAGATCATTGACCTGACCCAAGACCCGCTTCCGGTCTATTTTCTTAATTAATCCACTTAAGGTGGATCCTGGACCTAATTCAATAAAATAGTCCACCTTCTCCATCATATATCTCACACTCTGTTCCCAATGTACCGGAGAGTAAAGCTGTTTCTGCAAAAGTTCCGGCAGATCCTGAGCCGGGTTCTCCCGGGCATTAACATTGCTTACTACAGGTACCTGAGGCTGTTTCCACTCCACTTGATCCAGCCAATGCCTGAGCTTGAAGGCTGCATCATATAAAAGCGGGCTATGAGACGGTACACTAACCGCCAGTGGGATTACCCGGGCTCCTGCTTCTTGAAGTCGAAGTGACACATTTTCAACCCCCTGAGTGGCACCACTTATCACAATCTGCCCCGGGCAGTTGTAGTTGGCAATATCTACTACCCCTGCTTCTTTTTCACAGAGATCTTTTATCTTTTCTGCTGTTAAGCCAAACACGGCAGCCATAGCTCCCTGCCCCAAGGGCACCGCCTCCTGCATCAGAGCAGCTCGTTTCCCCACCAGGGGCAACACCTGATCCAGAGAAATGGTCCCAGCGGCAGTAAGGGCAGTATATTCCCCCAGACTCAAACCTGCCATCATGCTTGGCAAAACTCCCATTTCCTTGATAGCTTCATAGGCTGCCAATCCTGCCACCAGCAGTGCTGGCTGAGCATAAACAGTCTGGTTCAGGGTATCAAGAGGCCCTTCAAAACACAAGGAGCTCAACTCATATCCGGCCCACTCATCAGCGACCTGGAAAACGCGGGCTGCTCGGGGAATATTGTCATAAAAATCTTTTCCCATACCCAAATGCTGGGCTCCCTGACCGGGAAATACAAAAGCTATGGCCGGCATTCAAAATCCCTCCATTTCTCTTCAATCCTGGTGGCTCCTTCTATGATGTCCAGGACTATTTGTTCAGCCTTTTCCACCCTTACCACTAAACCAGCAATCTGCCCGGCTAATACGGAGCCGTATTCCACATCCCCTTCTACTGCTGCTGCCGGATATTTACCCCGGCCCATTTGCTCCAGTTCCTCCAGGCTTAGGCCCTGGGTCTCGGCTAAGAGGTATTGGCGAGTGAACTTGTTATGTATAGCCCGCACCGGATGCCCGGTGCTATTTCCACATACTACTGTAGCCCGGTCTCGGGCTTTGATTATTTTTTCTTGGTAGGCCGGGTGTACGTTACATTCCTGGGCACAGACAAATCGGGTGCCTACCTGAACCCCTTCCGCTCCCAGAGCCAGGGCCGCCATGAATCCACGACCATCGGCAATACCGCCAGCAGCAATTACCGGTATATTGATAGCATCAGCTACCATGGGTACCAGGCACATGGTGCTCATTTCCCCCACATGTCCTCCAGATTCCATTCCTTCAACAATTATGGCATCTGCCCCCAACCTGGCTAACCTGCGAGCCAGGGCTAGAGAAGCTACTACCGGTAAAACCTTTATATTTTCGCTTTTGAGCTTTTCCATAAATATCCCGGGATTTCCTCCTCCAGTAGTGACCACCGGAATCTTTTCAGCTACTATAAGCTCTACTATTTCCTGAACATGAGGAGAGGCTAACATAAGATTGACTGCAAATACCCGGTCGGTGATCTGGCGAGCAATGTCTATCTCCTGCTTTAGCCAGTCAGCATCTGCATTACCGGTGCCAATAACCCCCAGGCCTCCTGCCTTGGATACGGCTGCCGCCAGCTTTCCCCCTGCAATCCAGGCCATAGCCCCCTGCAAAATCGGGTATTGAATATTTAAAAGATCACACACTCGAGTCCTGAACATACTAGTTATCACACCCCCAACGCAACAATACTCCGCCATAGGTTAAACCAGCCCCAAAGGCCACCATTAGCACCAGATCTCCTGCCTTTAATCTTCCTTCCTGCACTGCCAGGGATAATCCCACCGGCAAACAGGCAGCCGAGATATTTCCATAGCGGTCAAGGGTGACCAGGGTTTTTTCCTCGGGTATTTCCATCCACCTCATTGCTGCTTTTATTATTCGCAGGTTGGATTGATGGGGTATGAACAGGTCAATATCTCCAGCCTTAAATCCAGTCATGGCTAATGTTTTCTCACTTACTTCAGCTGTAATTTTAGTGGCAAAACGAAAGATTTCATTACCGTTCATCTTTAAGAAGTGCAGGCCTTGTTCTACCGTATCCCGGCTGGCTGGCCTGGCCGCAGCTCCCGCTGGTAGACAAAGGTGCCGGGCTCCCCGCCCGTCAGCCCCCAAGTAAGTGGCCAGGATACCTGCCCTTTCAGATTGGCCCCGGCCTAACACGGCCGCACCCGCCCCGTCGCCGAACAATACACAGGTGGTTGGATCATTATAGTCTACCAGGCGTGATAGAGCCTCGGCCCCGATAACTAAAACATACTGGTACTGGGGGGAAAGCAGGAATTTCTCCGCCACCGTCAATGCATAAACAAACCCGGTACACCCGGCTGAAATATCAAAAGCAGCAGCATTCCAGGCCCCCAGTTTTTCCTGTACCATACAGGCAGTGGCCGGAAAAAGCATATCCGGGGTAGCGGTAGCCACGATAATCAAATCCAAATCCTCTATCCCAATTCCGGCATGTTCCAGTGCCATCTTTGCCGCCTGACAAGCTATATCAGAGGTTGTTTGTTCCGGGTCAATAATCCTTCTCTCCCGGATCCCGGTTCGGTCCAGAATCCACTTTTCACTGGTATCTACCCTCTGTTCCAGCTCTTTATTATCAAGAATACGTCGAGGCAGGGCATGCCCGATGCCCATTACCTGAGCTTTCATACCAACACCACCCTAATGGTATTTCTTGTTAAAATATCGCACACAACTTGTGCACATCAATGGGTCATAGGTTATTAAAGCAGGATTCTTTAAAATTGTCAAGACCTGTTCCATATTTTAGGATATTTGACATTTACTATATTAGGTTTTAATATTCTGGATAAATTATTCATCATCGGTTAGTATTCTTAATAGAAAACTGAAGTGGAGGTAAAGATTTTGCAATTACCTGAATTAAAGATAGGGAAACTGCTTCCTCGTTTTCCCATTATCCAGGGTGGTATGTCCATTAGTGTATCAACGGCCAGCTTATCGGCTGCTGTAGCCAGAGCGGGCGGAATAGGAGTTCTGGGGGCTACCGGTATTTCCCTGGAACAACTGAAGCAAGAAATTACCAGGGCTCGCGCCCTGGCCGACTCTGGCATTATCGGCGTTAATATCATGTATGCAGCCCGGCAATTTACTGAACTGGTTGAAACCGCCATTAGTCAGGGAATAGACGTAATCTTTACCGGAGCCGGATTCTCCCGGGAGATATTCCGGCGGGGTCAGGAAAGCGATACCCCTATAGTACCCATTGTATCTTCCGCCCGGGCTGCCCTGCTGGCTGAAAAATCAGGAGCCGCAGCAGTAGTGGCCGAAGGAGCTGAAGCAGGAGGACATTTGGGGACTGACCGTTCTATCAAAGATATCCTGCCGGAAATTAAAAAGGCGGTAAAAATACCGGTTATTGCCGCCGGAGGCATAGTTGACGGCTATGACATGGCTGAGGTGGTTAAACTGGGAGCAGATGGAGTTCAGATGGCTACTCGCTTTGTGCTCAGTGAAGAATGCTCGGTGGCGGATGAATACAAACAGATGTATCTTCAAGCCCGGGAAGAAGACGTGATTCTTATCAAAAGCCCGGTAGGATTGCCGGGCCGGGCCTTAAAAAACACCTTTACCGATTTGCTTCAGGCCGGTGAGGCTCCCCACCCTGAAGAATGCCAGGCCTGTCTGAGAAATTGCTCTAAGGTCTATTGTATTCATAAAGCCCTGCTTAATGCCCGCAATGGCCAAGTCCAGGAAGGAGTGGTTTTTACCGGGAAGAATGTGTTTAAGATTAAAGAGATACTCCCGGTTGCCTCTATATTTCAAAAAATATTAGCTGAGTTTGCCAGCTCCTGATTATAGTCAACAATAGTCAATATAGCTGATATTGAAACAGCGCCTGAAGCAAGTTCTTGCATTATATTATACCCTTACACCAGAATAGGCGTGTATATTGATTAAGCCCACACCACTGCCGGTATGGGCTTGTTTGCTTTATTCCTCTGTGCAGTACACTATCCCAAAGCTTCCCGGCCCTACATGCAGACCTATCACCGGTCCAATTGGTAAAACCGCTATGTCTTTTAAACCCAAACCCTCTCCGATAGTCTGGGCTACTTCCTCCCCTCGCCTGGGATCATGCACCTGGTGTACCAAGAGCTCTTTCAGCCCATACTGATCCCGATCTTTGGTGACGATTTTAATTAGGCGTTTAAGGGCCGCATGTATCCCCCGGACCTTCTCCCAAACGTCTATTTTGCCCTCCTGGTTTATATATAGAATGGGTTTGATGTTCAGTACCGATCCCAAAAGAGCGGCCGCTCCCCCTATCCTTCCTCCCTTTTGCAAATAATCCAAGGTGGGAGGGAGAAAATAAAAGCGCACTCTATTCCGGACCCAAAGGGCTCTTTCCATGACCTCTTCCATATCCTTCCCCTCCTGGGCCGCCTGAGCTGCTGCTATTACCTGCAGTCCCAGCCCCATGCATACGTTAAGAGAATCAATTATTTCAATACGGGCTTCAGGATATTTTTCCCCTATCATTTCCCTGGCATTGGCGGCTGAACTACAGGTTCCGCTAATCCCTGAAGAAATAAATATTCCCAAGACCTGATGCCCTTCATTAATTAGAGTTTCAAAGATTTTATAAAAACTTCCCGGTGCCGGTTGGGAAGAAGTTGGAAGTGCTGCCTCCCGATCTATTCTTTCATAAAAATAATCATAGTCAACTTCTGTTTCCAAGAAGAACTCATCTGGAAAAGATACTCCTAAAGATGCAACTTGAATATCATACTTTTCAAGTATCTCTTCAGATAAATAAGCAGTACTATCAGTAACGATCCTAACTGTCATCTTTGCTCCTCCTACTCTAAAAATCTCCCTTCTCCCCTGATCATCACATTATATCCTAAGGGATGCCCTGACTATTCTCCAGCCGTCTGACCTGCGGTTAACAATAATTGTTTCACTAAAACAGGAGCCGGATCTCTTTTGCACCTTTAATTAACAAAGTGGGAGAGTTACCAAAGAACAGTTCATTTACAACCCGATTCCTCCTGATTATGATTTTATGGTATATTTTAGGATTAAGTCTCCAAGCTCACTCCCCGAATATTAATCAATGTTTCTATAGCCCTACTAATGTATTTGATATTCTCTTCCACTTCCTGGGGAAAGCGCTGATTAAGGGTAAAGAAGCTTCCCAGGGTTGATAAAATCAAGCGCTCAACCAGTTTGTCTTCCATAGGTCTATCCTTGGGAACCCAAGGATAGACCTATGGAAGACAAACTGGTTGAGCGCTTGATTTTATCAAC
>JAAYNQ010000032.1 GCA_012520725.1 Syntrophomonadaceae bacterium
AAACATTGTTGTGGTCAAAGGGATTGATGAGTGAAATACCAGCTGTATAGGGCTGGGAATTAATTGCCAGCCCGATCTGGGCTGGTGGGCTTAATTAGATAGCATTTGACAAAGAATACCTACCGGTGCTAACTTAATACAGTGGTAAGAGAATTGGGTATACACTGGTGTGGGGCGGCAATAACGGTATTAATCAAAGCAGAAAAAATTGGCAAGCGCTTGCAAATAATATAGACTCGAAATAAAAGCCGGGTGTGCCCACGGGCTCTTATATATAAGCTCAATATATAGTTTGCGGTCAGCCAGCTTGTTATAATAATATTATTCTGCCCTGAGATAATAGCAAGCAGTTTTTATTGAGATAGTATTTCGGGGTTGAAGTGTAGAACAAGTTTCTGCTTAGATCGGATAACACAATAATTTTTAGTATAATGTATAATAAGCAGATAGGAGGAGATGGTTTTGATAGAAGATCCCCGGGGCCTTTGCCTTTATATGATAGGCCGTCTGCAGGAAATGAGGGCTTCTCTTTGACATCGACGGTAAAAAGGCACAGATTGAGATATTACAGGAAAAGACAATAAAGCCTGATTTCTGGGATGATAACCAGCAGGCCCAGCTCATACTAAAAGAAATAAGTGAACTGCAGGATACAGTGAAGCAATATCAGGAAATGTATAGTAGTGTAGAATACATTCAGGATATGTTGGAAATTGCGGAAGCAGAAAATGAAAAGGAACTAATTGAAGAGACTATCAAAGAACTGCAAAAGGCACAGGAGAGATTTAGACAATTTGAACTCCTGTTTTTGTTTTCCGGAGAGCATGACCATAATAATGCCATTGTATCCCTGCATGCCGGTGCAGGTGGTACCGAGGCCCAGGATTGGGTGGAAATGTTGTTTCGGATGTATACCCGTTGGGCGGAGAGTTCAGGCTACCAGGTCCAAATTATGGATTTCTTGGCCGGGGATGAAGCCGGGATCAAGAGTGTTACTTTTTTAGTGGCGGGTAATTATGCCTATGGCAAATTAAAATGCGAACAAGGAGTACATCGTTTAATCCGGGTATCCCCCTTTGATTCATCCGGTCGTCGCCATACCTCTTTTGCCTCCCTATCGGTTATGCCGGATATTGATGAAGAGGTTGAGGTGGAGATTAATAGCGAAGATTTACGTATAGATACTTATCGCTCAGGTGGAGCGGGGGGGCAACATGTCAATAAAACCGATTCAGCAGTACGCATTACTCACTTACCTACTGGTATAGTAGTGCAGTGCCAAAATGAAAGGTCCCAGCTTTCCAACCGTATGGCGGCCATGAAGATATTAACCGCCCGTTTATATGAAATGAAACAAAGAGAGTTGGAGAATAATCGGGAGGGTTTAAAAGGTGAACAAAAAGAGATAGCCTGGGGCAGTCAGATTAGAACTTACACCCTCAATCCCTTCACCCTGATCAAAGATCATCGTACAGGAGTTGAAACCGGAAATGTACAGGCGGTACTGGATGGGGAATTGGATGATTTCATTTATGCCCGCCTGAGCCAGAAAAACCAATAGCAGAGGAAGGATAAAGTGAGAGAGATAAATGATAAAAGAGTACGAGAGGTAGCAGAAAAAGCTCGAGCCATCAGAAGGCATATAGTGACCATGCTCTGCGCCGCCGGTTCAGGTCATACCGGAGGTTCCTTAAGTGCCTCGGATATTGTAGCCTGCCTTTATTTCTGGGAAATGAATTTGGACCCGGCTAATCCGGACTGGGAAGATCGGGACCGCTTTGTATTGAGCAAGGGGCATGCAGCCCCGGTATTGTATGCAGCTCTGGCCGAGCGTGGATTTTTTCCCAGGGAACTGTTGATGACCCTGAGGAAAATGGGCAGTCCCCTACAAGGGCATCCGGATAAGAGAAAGTTGGCCGGAGTGGAAGCTTCTACCGGCTCACTGGGCCAGGGGATCTCCTGGGCGGTAGGAATGGCTTTGGCCGCAAAAATGGATAAAAAGCCTTACCGGGTTTATGCCATGGTGGGGGATGGAGAATTGGAAGAGGGAATGGTATGGGAAGCCAGTATGGCTGCTGCCCACTATAAACTGGATAATCTCGTGCTCTTTGTAGATCATAATGGTTTGCAGATAGATGGTAGAATAAGCGAAGTTTTGTCACCTGAGCCCATAAGAGACAAGTTTGAAGCCTTTGGCTGGCGGGTAATGGAGATAGATGGGCATTACATTCCCGGCATCATGGAAGCCCTCAATCAAGCTCGACTGCTTAAGGGACAACCGGTGGCCATTATAGCCGCTACTACTAAAGGCAAAGGCTGTTCCTTTATGGAAGACAGGGTGGAATGGCACGGAGTTGCTCCCAATAGAGAAGAGATGGAAAAAGCACTGGCTGAGCTGGTTTAAATATTAAACTTGCTGGACTTGGAATAGGAGGAATTGGCCTTTGAAAAAGCAGGCAACTCGAGAAGCGTATGGAAAAGCCCTTCTTGAACTGGGCAAAAAACACCAGGACATAGTAGTATTAGATGCTGATTTATCGAAGTCCACCAAAACGGCAGAGTTTGCCCGGGCCTTCCCGGAAAGATTTATAAATGCCGGGATCGCTGAGCAGAACTTGATGGGCATGTCGGCTGGTTTGGCGGCAGCGGGGAAAAGCGTATTTGCCAGTACCTTTGCTGTATTTGCAACCGGACGCGCCTTTGAACAGATAAGAAACTCCATTGCTTATGCTGACTTGGATGTAAAGATCTGTGCTACCCATGCAGGAATAACCGTGGGTGAAGACGGCGCATCCCATCAATCGGTAGAGGATATCGCTTTGATGCGCAGTATCCCCGGAATGTGTGTAGTAGTACCTGCAGATGGACCAAGTACCGCTCAATTGCTGGAGCAATTATACCATAGGAAAAGGCCGGCCTACCTGCGCCTGGGCCGGATGGCGGTGGAACAGGTTTATGGGGAAGAGCAAAAACTGGAGCTGGGCCGGGGAGTTGAGCTAAGAACTGGTGCTGAGGCTAGCATATTTGCCTGCGGGATTATGGTGGACAAAGCCTTACTGGCCTGGGAATTATTAAAGGAGAAAGGCATATCTGTCTCGGTAGTGGATATGCACACCATCAAGCCCCTGGATCAGGAGTTGGTGATCAAAAAGGCCCAGGAAACCGGAGCTATACTGACGGTGGAAGAACATAGCATTATTGGAGGTCTGGGTAGTGCAATATGCGAATTGCTCAGTGAGTATTGTCCAGTACCGGTTTTGCGAATGGGTATCAGGGATGAGTTTGGACAATCGGGGAGTCCCCAGGAGTTATTACGTCATTATGGGCTGGAGGTAGAGGATATAGTTCAGAAAGTCCAGAAATTACTAGAAATTAAATTAAAATAAAAGGATTTTATATATTTTTGTAGAACCACCTTTTTGAGGGTGGTTTTTTTTTGGAGGTACATAATGCTGGTTCAATTTTATAACGTCTCCAAAATTTATTCCAATGGAGTAAAAGCATTAGAAGATGTTTCATTAAAAATAGATCGAGGAGAATTCGTATTCCTTATGGGGCCCAGCGGGGCTGGTAAATCCACTATGACAAAAATGCTCTACCGGGAGGAAACACCCAGCCGGGGTCAAATATTCGTAGCCTCCCGTAGCTTGGTGCGTATGAAAAAAAAGGAAATACCCATACTGCGTCGCAGTATCGGGGTGGTATTTCAAGATTTTAAGCTATTGGAAAACAAAACTGTATATGAGAATGTGGCTTTTGCCATGGAAGTGATTGGGGCTCATCAAAGGGACAAAAGAAGCCGGGTATTGGAAGTGATTCAACTGGTGGGACTTAAGGGCAAGGAAAATTCCTTTCCCCATGAACTTTCCGGAGGGGAGCAGCAGCGAGTGGGAATTGCCAGGGCCCTGGCCAATCGTCCCCTATTGTTGATTGCCGATGAACCTACAGGCAATCTGGACATGAACACCGCCCAGGAGATTATGGAGCTTCTCTTGGATATTAACCGCAAAGGTACCACCGTAATTATGGCTACCCATGCCTGGGAATTGGTTAAAGCAGCTCATAAGCGGGTTATTACCCTGGACCGGGGCAAGGTTGTTTCAGATTTGGCGCCAGGAGACTTGAAATTATGTTAAGAAATATAGTTTATTTTTTTCGAGAAGCCTTTAAATCCATGGCCCGAAATCACTTGCTGAGCATTGCCACCATAAGTACCATTGCCATCTGCATATTGATTTTAGGCATGTCCGCTTTATTAACCATGAATACCAGCAACTTCCTGAATAACCTGGAATCGGATGTGGAAATCATGGCCTATCTGGAGCAGGAACTGGATGAGGAAGGTATCCAAGAGCTACAGGAAAAACTGGAAAGCTGGTCAGGGATTGAAAAGGTTACTTTTATATCCCGGGAAGAGGCTCTTAAAGAGATGCAGGAAACCCTGGGCAAAAAGAACTATGACCTGGAAAGTACCCTGGGGAAAAACCCGCTTCCTCATGCCTTTGAGATTAAAGCGGTTGATCCCCATGATGTGCCCCAGTTGGCGGTTCAGATAGAGAAAATCCATGGGGTTTATAAGGTTAACTACGGCAAAGGAGTGGTGGAACAGCTTTTTTCAACTGCCCGCTGGGTCAGGGTGGTTAGTGTAGTATTTATTGTTTTGCTGGCCCTGGGTGCTGTTTTTCTAATTGCTACCACTATTCGTCTGGCTATATTCGCACGCAGAAAAGAGATCTATTTGATGAAATTGATCGGATCTACCGATTGGTTTATCCGCTGGCCTTTTTTTATTGAAGGAGTTGGATTGGGGGCTCTGGGTTCCCTGGTATCGATTATCATTTTGGCTGTGGCCTACGGATCCTTGCTGAAACGAGTTGATACCATTTTGTTTATGCCTCTGATCAGTGGATCCGATGTTTTAATCCACTTATATTTATCTTTGTTCGGAGCGGGAGCGGTATTGGGGATTATCGGCACCGCTATCTCCATCAATCGCTTCCTGGACGTATAAAAAAGACTCTATCCAAACTAAAGGAGTGATATCGTGCAAGCTGGAAATCGCCTACTGGCTTTATTTGTGAGCATATTATTAATTGTAACTGCTATCTTGCCGGTCTATGCCGATGAAATCGATAAAGCCCAGCAAGAGCTGCAGGATGTAAGCCGGCAGATTGAAAGCCAAAGAAGCCAGCTCAATCAGATCAAACAGCAAGAGAAGTCCATTATGGGCCAGCTGCAGAATCTGGAACAGGATATGGTGGATAAAGAAAAGCAGATTGAAATTCTGGCTGCCAGAATCCATGCTCTGGAAGAAGATATCAAGGCAACTGAGGAAGAAATAGCCCAAAAGGAAGAAGAACTGCAGGTGCAAATTGATTACCTGTGTGAACGTTTGCTTTATATGTATGAAGATGGAATGGATGTATCTTACCTGGAGGTATTATTCTCAGCCACTAATATAAGGGATTTCTTAACCCGTTATGATTTGCTGCAATATGTGGTAGAGCAGGATATGAACCTGATTGATACTATAAATAAGAATAAACGGGCTTTGGATATCAAGAAAAATGACCTGGAGATTCAGAAAAAAGAATTGCTTACCATGCGGGAGGTTCAGGAGGCCCAGCGAAGGCAGCTGGAAGAACAAGCAGATCAGAAAAAGGAAATCCTGTCCAATGTGCGGGTAGAAAAAAAGGCTTACGAGAAAGCTCTGGAAGAATTGGAACGGACTTCCCGGGAACTGGAGGAATTGATCAGAAGATCCCAATCGGGTGAACAGTTGGGTACCGGCATATATACCTGGCCTGCTCCCGGCTATAGGAGCATAACCTCAGCCTATGGTATGCGCTATCATCCCATATTGAAAACCAACAAGATGCATACCGGAGTGGATATCGGGGCCCCCATGGGAGCTAAAATTGTAGCCGCCGATTCTGGAAAAGTAATGTTTGCCGGTTGGCAAGGGGGTTATGGACAGACCATTATCATTGACCACGGCGCTGGAATGTCCACTCTATACGCCCATCAGTCCAAGTTTGCCGTCAGCAGCGGCCAATCCGTCAATAAAGGTGATGTTATAGGTTATGTTGGTAGTACCGGATGGAGTACCGGGCCTCACCTGCATTTTGAGGTGAGAGTAAACGGTAATCCTACTAATCCCATGAGCTACCTTAACTAATACTCCGGTCTGGCTTAAGTAGGATCGGGGAAGAGTATAGTGCCGGAACTACTATGATATTTAAACGATAACCAGGATAATAATTCCTGGTTATAATTTTGGCTTGATCCGCAGGCTGCGGGCGAGATACACCGGGCGTTGTTTTTGTAGGTAAAGAGGAGTAACATAAAATCTAAGATTTGATAATAAAATACTAGTGGTGGTGAAAACTTGAAAAAGAGAAAAGGATTTTTAACTGGACTTAATATCATTTTTACTTCCCTGGGTGTCTTATGCACGGTCGGGGTAATATTTTTATTGGTGGTAAATCCTCTGGGTCTGGGAACTCTGCTCAGTGTGGTGGGATTGATTAATTCCCAGTCCCTTTACCAGATATCGCCTCAAGAGATCTTGCAAGGTGCTACCGCCGGAGTAGTGGAAGCACTGGATGATCCTTATTCCAGCTATTTGGACCCCCAAAGCTGGCAGGAATTAAGAATCAGATTGGAAGCCAAATTTGGCGGCATAGGGGTTTATGTTTTTCAGGATCATGAGGGCAGGATCAAATTGTATTCACCCATAAAGGGTACTCCCGCCTATGAAGAAGGAATTCAGCATGGTGATATTCTTACCAGGATTAATGGGCAGAGCACCCTGAATATGAGTCAGGATGATGCGGTAACTTTGATGAGAGGGGACCCTGGTACCCGGGTAAAATTGACCGTGTATAGGGAATCAGATAATAAAGAGTATGAATTTGAAATAGTGAGGGAAATTATAAATGTGCCTTCAGTAGAAGAAGAGCTATTAGATGAGGACATAGCCTATATTAGACTCAGCCAGTTTCACGCCCAATCCAGCCAGGAAATGTCCAAGAGCCTGAATCGACTGCTACAAGAGGAAGGAATAAAAGGGCTGGTTCTGGATCTGCGTAATAATGGTGGAGGTGAATTTGAGGCTGCCATTGATATAGCCAGTATCTTTTTAAAGGAAGGGGATGAAGTAGTTAGTTCTGCCGATGCCAAGGGGCATAGAAAAGTATATCGGGCTTCGGCAGGCAGAACCGACATTCCTATGGTGGTTTTGGTGAACCAGGACAGCGCCAGCGCTTCCGAGATCCTGGCTGCAGCCCTGCAAGATAATGGCCGGGCAGTCTTGGTGGGTACTACTACTTACGGTAAAGGACTGGTGCAAACGGTATTTCCCCTGAGGGACGGAGGAGCCTTAAAGCTAACTACCCAGAAGTATTATACTCCTAATGGAACCGATATCAACGAGATAGGCATTGTACCTGATTTCGTAATAGCTGAGAATCCTAATGGGGAAGATGTTCAGCTTTCTAAGGCCATAGAAGTGCTGAAAGAAAAGCTATAACTTAGATAAGCATATCATGGCAGCAACAGGGAGATGATTATGGAAGTATGGTTGATAATGGGGCGAATGATAGTGGAAACTATTACTTCGCCTTTTTTTCTGGCCGTGTATCTGCTGCTCTTTACGCTGGTATGCTGGCAGTATAAGAGGCTGGAAAACCTCAGTGCCGGGTTAATAGGTAAGCAGGCCGGTTTTTATCTGGGTTCAGCTATACGCTCATCTCTGCTGGGAATTTTGGGCGGATTGACCGGCAGTGTGCTGTTGATAATGCTGGGAATCAACCTGAATGCCATAGGATTGGCCTATTTATGGGTGATAGCCTTGCTGTTGATCCTGGTCAATCCTCGTTTCCTGTGCTTTTCCTATGCGGCTGGGATTTTGTCCCTGGCTAGTCTTATCTTTTCCTTTCCCCTTATCAATATAGCTCATCTCCTGGCTCTGGTAGCTGTTTTGCATTTAATTGAGAGCTTGTTGATTCTGCTCAATGGTCATAATTATCCCATCCCCTTATATATTGAGAAAAAGGGGCAGGTAGTAGGCGGATTCAATTTGCAAAAATTCTGGCCCCTACCCCTTTTGGCCCTGGTGGGTATGCCGGATATCTATCCTGCTCCCGGCTTTACTATGCCGGATTGGTGGCCTTTATTGCGGGAATACTCCGGGATCAGTCAGGAGGGGTTTGCCTTGTTGCCGGTGGTGGCTGTGTTGGGATATGGTGAGATAAGCACCACCAGTCCTCCATCCCTACGGGTAAAAAGGTCTTCCTGGAATCTATTTGTTTATAGCCTGGTTTTGCTGATTCTGGTCTGCATTTCCTGTTACCTCCCAGCCCTGACTATTGTGGCAGCTCTGTTTGCCCCCCTGGGACACGAACTGGTAATTTGGCTGGGCATGCGGGAAGAAAGCAGCCGCCGGCCTTTATACACTCCCAGTCGGGAGGGAGTAAGGATTTTGCAGGTAAAACCAGGCAGTTCAGGGGAGCGGGGCGGCTTAAGAGAAAGAGATATAATCATTGAGGTAAACGGCAGCAAAGTAGATCATTATGAGCAAGTGAGAGAATTACTAAAGATCAGCCCCAGGTCCCGGCTGCAGATCAAGCGATGCGGTCAGCTCATCACAATTCGCTTAGTAGGAGATGACCCGGGGATAATCCCGGTTCCCCAAGGTCCAGTAGCCCGGTATCTGACCGTGGATGAAGACTGGCTCTTTACCTTGGTTCGAAAACTATGGCATAAGTTACCCCGTCACCACAGCATGAGTTAAGAAAGGGGCCGGGCCTTATTAAATTAAGTGTGAACACTTGATGGAGGTTCGGAATATATTAATTATGAATACAGTGATTTGGAGTTAGGGTCAGACATTGGGGGGGTTATTTTGACTGGAAAGGGAAAGATCAGGTACGTTTTTACCAGCAGCCATACCAAGCAGGGTTTTTATACTTTTATTCCCACCCTGTTGGGGGGGATGAAAAAAGTATATGTGCTAAAAGGAGCTCCAGGGGCGGGAAAATCCAGCCTTATAAGGAGCTTGGGCCAGGAACTGTGTCAACGGGGATATGAGGTGGATTTTTGGCTTTCGGCTGAGGATGCCATGAATCCTGAAGGTTTATACATTAGCCAGCTGGAGAGTGCGGTAGTCAATGGCAATCTGCCCGTGGCCATAGACCCTAAATATCCAGGTCTTAGCGGTTCCATTGTTAACCTGTCGGAATACCTAGATGAACTTGCTCTTAATCAACACGGTCCTCAAATAATTGATTTGGTAGAGGAGATAGAAAAGCGTAGTTTACAGGCTGGGATAATTCTGCAGGAGGCCTCTGCCATAAGAGAAGGGATGGGTTCAGGATATTGCGGAAGAATCGACAGGAGCAAACTGAATCGCCTCATTGAAGAACTGAAAGAGGAAATATTTAAAATCCAGCCTGGGGCTAAGCACTATTTTGCAACTTCCTTTACCTCAGAGGGTATGATAAATTACCTGGAGGAGATCAGCACTTGCTGTAAAATAAGATATTTTTTAAAAGGAAGGGCCGGAGCCGGGAAAGTAATAAATGAGCTGGCTACCAAGGCTAAGGAGAGGGGGCATTCCCTGGAGTATTATCATTGTGGCTTAAGTTGTGATCAGCTGATCATGCTCATAATCAGCAATCTGCAGGTGGCCATTATTGATGGAAGTGATATGGAGATCCTGCTTCGTCCCGGGGATAGACTGGTAGATTTGGATCAGTGCTGGGATGATCAGGGTGAGTATAGGGAAGGGCTGGAGCATAGTGCTGGGCAAAGACAGTATGAAAGTCTCTTGTTGCAGGCTCAGGCGGAGCTGGAGGCTGCCCAGAAAGCCCGCAGAAACCTCAAGCGTTTATATTCCGCAGCCATGAATTTTGAATTATTGGAAGAAAAGAAAAAGGAGATTTTTCAGTCTCTTATAGGATCGGCAGAGAAGATAAAATAAAGCAGGACTGCTTATGGTCTGGGGCCAGAAAAAATTGAAGCTACTGGCATTATATGTTAAATTATAGTATTGGGCTTTTCCCAATACTTTTGTTATTATTTATGAGAAAAGATGTAGAAGGCTAATATGATCAGGAGAAATATATATGAAAAGCTTTAAACTTCATTCTTCCTATAAGGCTACTGGAGACCAACCCCAGGCTATAAAGGGCCTGGTTCGGGGAATAAGAGAAGGTCAGCGGGAACAGGTATTATTGGGGGTAACCGGGTCGGGCAAAACCTTCACTATGGCTCGGATTATTGAAGAGCTGCAGCGTCCGGCTCTGGTAATGGCTCCCAATAAGACCCTGGCTGGCCAGCTCTATTCTGAATTCAAACAGTTCTTTCCCGAGAACGCGGTGGAGTATTTTATCAGTTATTATGATTATTATCAGCCTGAGGCTTATGTACCTTCAACCGATACTTATATAGAAAAGGACTCTTCAATTAATGATGAAATAGACAAGCTCAGGCATTCAGCCACCGCTGCCCTGTTGGAACGCCGGGATGTTATTATAGTGGCCAGTGTTTCCTGCATATATGGCTTAGGGGCCCCCAAGGATTATTACCAGCTGGCAGTTTCCTTGCGTCCGGGAATGGAGTTGGCCCGGGATGAACTCTTGCGCCAGCTGGTTCACATTCAGTATGAGCGCAATGAAGTGGCATTTTACCGGGGGACTTTCCGGGTCCGGGGCGATGTGGTGGAGATATTTCCAGCCTCCAGTAGCGAGCGGGCTATAAGAGTAGAGTTTTTCGGAGACGAAATCGAGCGCATGATAGAATTCAATCCCTTGACCGGTGAGATCTATGGTAAACGCTTGCATGTAATGGTCTTCCCGGCTTCCCACTTTGTAACCACCCGGGAAAACATGCTGAGGGCAGCCGAGGAAATAGAGGGAGAACTGGAACAGCAGATTGCATTATTCAAGAGCCGGGATCAGTTATTGGAAGCTCAGCGCATTGAACAGCGCACTCGTTATGACCTGGAAATGATCAGGGAAATTGGATATTGTAAGGGTATTGAGAATTACTCCCGCTATATTACGGACAGGAAAGCCGGGGAACCTCCCTATACTTTGATTGACTTTTTCCCTTCCGATTACCTCTTGTTTATGGATGAATCCCATATTGGGGTACCCCAGGTCAGAGGCATGTACGAGGGGGATAGGGCCCGCAAGCAAAATCTGGTCAACTTTGGTTTTCGGCTGCCTTCGGCTTTGGACAATCGACCCTTAAAATTCGAAGAGTTTAATCAGAAAATCAAGCAGGTTATATTCGTCAGTGCTACCCCGGGGCCATATGAAATGGAAAGAAGCAGCCAGGTGGTGGAACAGATAATAAGGCCTACCGGATTGGTGGATCCCCAAATAGTAGTAAAGCCCACCTTGAATCAGATCGACGACTTAATGGAAAATATCCAGCAAAAAGTATCGCGAGGATTCCGGGTTTTGGTTACTACCTTGACCAAGCGGATGGCGGAAGACCTTTGTGACTATCTGGCCGATGCCAAGATTAAAGTGAGATATTTGCATTCAGATATAGACGCCCTGGAGAGATTGGATATTTTACGGGAATTGCGCAGCGGAGTATTTGATGTATTGGTGGGAATAAACCTGCTGCGGGAAGGCCTGGACCTGCCGGAGGTAGCCCTGGTGGCCATATTGGACGCAGATAAGGAAGGTTTCTTACGCTCAGGGCGTTCCCTGATTCAGACCATTGGCCGGGCCGCCCGCAATGTTGAAGGCCAGGTGATCATGTATGCCGACCGAATCACCCCTTCCATGAAGGAGGCTATTGAAGAAACCGAACGCAGACGCCAGAAACAGATGGAGTATAACCGGCTGCACAATATAACTCCGGAAAGCATCAAAAAGGCAGTTTACCAGGCTATTGAGGCCACCATTGAGGAAGAAAGCGGTGAATATGATATTAAGAATTTCACCGCCATGAGCAAAGAGGAACGGATTCGGTTGGCCGGGGAGATGCAAAAGGATATGATCAGTGCCGCGGAAAAACTGGATTTTGAAAGAGCCGCCGAACTAAGAGATATGATTAAACAATTGCTGGAAGGACCCCAGAAAGGCAGGAGTAAAAAGAGGAGATAGGGTAAGTCCGAATACTACTGGATTTAATGGGAGAGATAAATAGTGAAAGAATATATTTACGTAAAAGGGGCCAGAGAACATAATTTAAAAAACATAGACCTGGCTGTTCCCCGGGATAAGTTGGTGGTATTTACCGGGGTATCGGGTTCGGGCAAGTCCAGTTTGGCTTTTGACACCATATACAGTGAGGGGCAAAGGCGCTATGTGGAATCTCTTTCTACCTATGCCCGTCAGTTTTTGGGACAGATGGATAAACCGGATGTTGATTATATTGAGGGATTGTCTCCTTCCATATCCATCGACCAGAAATCAACCTCCAACAATCCCCGTTCTACGGTAGGCACAGTAACAGAAATTTATGATTATTTGAGGCTGATGTATGCCCGTATAGGCAAGCCCCACTGTCCCAACTGCCATCTGCCTATTGAAAGGCAGACCGTAGATCAGGTGGTGGACAGCTTATTAATGCTGAAGGAAAAGACCAAAATAAAGCTCCTGGCTCCGGTAATCAAAGCCCAAAAAGGTGAACACCGGAAGGTCCTGCAAAAACTGTTTCGGGACGGCTTTGTGCGGGTGCTGGTAGATGGTTATGAATATACCTCAGATGAGGAAATAAAGCTGGAGAAAAATAAAAAGCATGACATCAGTGCGGTTATTGATCGCCTGGTGATAAAAGAGGGCATACAGAGCCGCCTGGCCGAATCCCTGGAACTTAGCTTTGAAATCGGTGAAGGAACCGTAATAGTCATGGTAATAGGTGAGGATGGCAGTGAAAAAGAGCTGGTTTACAGCCAGGATTTCGCCTGTACCGCCTGTGGATTCAGCCTGCCCGAGTTGAGTCCCCGTATGTTTTCATTTAATAATCCTTATGGAGCCTGTCCGGAGTGCGATGGTCTGGGAGAAAAATGGGAATTGGATCCGGAACTGGTCCTGAATCGCAACCAGAGCCTGCAGGATGGAGCGGTAATACCCTGGTCCAATAACCTCTATACTTATTACAATCAGATCCTGACCGCCATGGCCCAAAAGGAAAATATTCCTCTGGATATCCCGGTAAAGGAGCTAAGTGATAAACAGGTTGATACTATACTCTATGGAAATGGGCAGGAACGCTTTAAAATAAATTTTGTGAATTCTTATGGTGAACAGCATAGTTTTCGCTCCAGCTATGAAGGAGTGATCAATAACCTAAAGCGCCGGTACCGGGAGACCAAATCGGAGGCGGTGCGGGATGAAATTGAAAAATATATGACCAGCCGCTTATGTCCCCAGTGCCAGGGGCAGAGGTTGAAAAAGGAAATGCTGTGGGTACTGGTGGGAGGTAAATCCATCAATGGGATTACTTCCATGTCAGTGAAGGAGTTACATGCCTTTTTGGATGGGCTGCAGTTAAATGAGACCGATACCCTGATTGCCCGTATGCTTATTAAGGAAATTCAATCCCGGCTCAGCTTCCTAATCGATGTAGGCCTGGAATATCTAACCCTGGATCGCCCTGCCGGTAGTCTATCCGGAGGCGAAGCCCAGCGGATCCGTCTGGCCACTCAGGTTGGTTCCAGTCTGGTGGGAGTGCTCTATGTGCTGGATGAACCCAGCATTGGCTTGCATCCCCGGGATAACCACCGCCTTTTGGGCACTTTGAAACGCTTAAGAGACCTGGGTAATACGGTTATAGTAGTTGAGCATGATGAGGATACTATATTAAATGCCGATCATATCGTGGATATAGGACCCCGGGCCGGGGTTCACGGAGGACAGGTGGTGGCCCAGGGCCGGGTAGAAGATATTTGGGATGTGGAGGAATCCTTAACCGCTCAGTATTTATCCGGGCGCAGGGAAATCAAGACTCCGGATTTCAGGAGACCGGGCAACGGCGAATCAATCAAAATATTAGGAGCTCAGGAGCATAATTTGAAAGGGATTGATGTAGAAATCCCATTAGGAAAGCTGGTACTGATAACCGGAGTATCAGGCTCGGGCAAGAGTACCCTGGTACAGGATATCCTCTATCCGGCCTTAATGAGCCGTATTTCCCGCCAACCCACCCGGTCTTCCCTCCGTTATCGGCCGGGGCAGCATCAGGGGATAGAGGGACTGGAGGCCATAGACCGGGTAATTAATATTGACCAGTCACCTATAGGGCGAACCCCCCGCTCCAACCCGGCTACTTATACCGGTGCTTTTGATGGAATTCGGGAATTGTTTGCCCAGGTTACCGAGTCCCAGGTGCGGGGTTATAAGCCGGGGCGCTTCAGTTTTAATGTACGGGGGGGACGTTGCGAAGCCTGCTCGGGTGATGGAATAATTAAGATTGAGATGCACTTCCTACCCGATGTTTATGTTCCTTGTGAGGTGTGTAAAGGAAAACGATATAACCGGGAAACCCTGGAGATAAAGTATAAAGGCAAGACCATCTCCGATGTGCTGGACATGACGGTAGATGAGGCGGTGGACTGCTTTGAAAATATCAGCAAAGTGTACCGCAAGCTCAAAACCCTGCAGGATGTGGGTCTGGGATACATTAAGCTGGGACAGCCCGCCCCCAGTCTTTCCGGCGGAGAGGCACAACGGGTTAAGCTGGCCACTGAACTCTCCAAGCGTTCAACCGGCAAGACCCTGTATATACTGGACGAGCCTACTACCGGTTTACATAAAGAGGATGTCAGGCATTTGCTGCAGATTTTAAATCGTCTGGTAGACCAGGGCGATACAGTTTTAGTTATCGAGCATCACCTGGATGTAATAAAGTCGGCTGATTATATAATTGATTTGGGTCCTGAAGGGGGAGAACAGGGAGGGCAGATTGTGGCCACCGGTACTCCGGAAGAACTGGCCCGGGTACCCCATTCCTATACCGGCCAATACCTGAGTCAGGTCTTGAAAGGGACTTCAGCCGCTGAGGGCCAGAGGGGCAGTGAAGCTCAAGAATTGATTTACTTAAGGAAAGGATAAACAGTGAAAGAACGTTTAAAACACCTGCCCCAGCAGCCGGGAGTCTATATTTTTAAAGATAAGGAAGGACAGG